>JAEWMK010000327.1 GCA_023457235.1 Bacillota bacterium | reverse complement strand
CTTATTTATTTTTATCAAAACGGGGAGTAAGTTCATTAAAGGAGAGTTCCAGTTTTTATGAATGACCACTTAGAAGCATTTTTACAATATTTATTGACTGAACATGGAGCTGCAAATAATACGGTTGATTCTTATCGCAGGGATTTAAAACAATATATAAAATATCTTAAAACAGCTGAAAAACTCCAAGCATTCGATGCGGTCAGTAGAATTCACATATTTAATTATTTAGCATCTTTAAAAGAAAACGGCAAGGCATCTTCATCAATTTCCCGAACGTTATCATCAATACGGGCGTTACATCAATTTTTACTCCGCCAAAGAATAACGACAGAAGATCCAACCCTTCATATTCAATCCCCGCAACTTGAGAAAAGAATGCCTACTGTGCTGACATTAGCTGAAGTAGAGACTTTATTGAATACACCGAAAAAGGATAATGAATATGGGATTCGCGATAAGGCCATGTTGGAGTTGCTGTACGCGACCGGAATCCGAGTATCGGAATTAGTTTCCTTAAATCTGGAAGATGTGAATGTTTCCTTAGGATTTGTTCGTTGCACTGGAAAAGGGAAAAAAGAACGGGTCATTCCATTAGGGAGAATTGCTACGTCTGCATTAGTAAATTATCTTGAAAATGCACGGGAGAAGCTGCTTAAAGAAAAGGAAAATGAGGCATTATTTGTAAATCACCATGGTCAAAGACTTTCAAGGCAGGGCTTTTGGAAGATTCTTAAAGGTATAGGAAAGGATGCAAATATAGAGAAAGAACTTACGCCACATACACTAAGGCATTCCTTTGCTACTCATCTTTTGGAAAATGGCGCTGATCTTCAAGCCGTTCAAGAAATGCTCGGGCATGCTGATATTTCAACAACACAAATGTACTTACAAGCTTCAAAAGCTAGATTAACAGATATATATAAGACCTATCATCCACGGGCATAATTTTGTGGATAGCATTCTAACACCAAGAGACCTAAACTTAATCTTTGCATAAATAAAATGAGGTAAGAGCATCAAGGTCTGACGTCAGATAATAAATATAATCATAGTAATTAGTTCCATCAAAGGGAATAGTAATAGAGGTCTTTATTTTATTAGCAGTAGTAGTAGTTACATCAAGTTGATTTGATTGGAGGGAATAAAATGAAATTCAAACGGTTTTTTTTAATCGTGATGGATTCAGTTGGGATCGGAGAGGCACCTGATGCTGAAAAATTCGGTGATAAAGGTGCAGATACACTAGGACATATTGCCGAGCGTATGAATGGCTTAAATATGCCAAATTTAGCGAAACTAGGCCTTAGTAATATTCGAGAAATTAAAGGTGTACCCGTTGCGGAGCGCCCATTAGCTCATTATACAAAAATGCAAGAGGCTTCAGTTGGGAAGGATACAATGACTGGACACTGGGAGATTATGGGTCTTAATATTGATACACCTTTTCAAACATTCCCACAAGGGTTTCCAAAAGAGTTAATTGATGAAATCGAAACTCGTACCGGACGTAAAGTAATCGGGAACAAACCCGCTTCCGGGACGGAAATACTTGTAGAACTAGGGAAAGAGCATATGGAAACGGGCAGCATAATCGTCTACACATCAGCTGATTCAGTCCTACAAATTGCCGCCCATGAGGAAGTGGTGCCGTTGGACGAGCTTTATAAAATATGCGAAATCGCCCGAGAGTTAACGTTAAATGAAAAATATATGGTTGGCCGCATCATTGCTCGTCCATTTATTGGAACACCAGGAAACTTTGAACGAACAGCAAACCGCCATGATTACGCATTGAAACCGTTTGACCGGACTGTCATGAATGAATTGAAGGACAATCAATTCGATGTTATTGCTGTTGGTAAAATTTCGGATATTTATGATGGCGAGGGTGTTACCAAGAGCTTGCGAACGAAGTCGAACCTTGATGGAATGGACCGTTTAAATGATACATTTAAAATGGATTTTACCGGCTTAAGCTTTCTAAATTTAGTCGATTTCGATGCGAAATATGGTCATCGCCGTGATCCTATTGGCTATGGAAAAGCATTAGAAGAATTTGATGAACGTTTAGGAGAAGTTTTCGATTTAATGAATGATGATGATTTATTAATGATTACTGCTGATCATGGTAATGATCCGGTTCACCACGGAACCGATCATACAAGAGAATATGTGCCGCTGCTCATCTATCATAAAGGGATTACGGAAGGAAAACAGTTGCCAATCTCAAAAACATTTGCAGATATTGGTGCAACTGTTGCTGATAATTTCGGAGTTCCACTGCCGAAATATGGGAATAGCCTTTTAGGAATTCTTTAGGATGAAAATAAAGAAATGTCAGAAATAAAATTTAACTGAAACTTTATCATTATAAATTCTTATATTGGCTAAGGGAGATGAGTAGATGGATAAACAGCCATTCATTCAAGCATCCGATTGCATTCAATCAAAATATAAAAGTCTGCCAAAGATTGGCTTAATTTTAGGTTCAGGACTGGGGATTTTAGCGGATGAAATACAAGAGGCGGTTAAAATTCCATATCATGAAATCCCGGGTTTCCCTGTTTCAACGGTGGAAGGGCATAAAGGACAATTAGTGATTGGGGAACTCCAAGGTGTCCACGTAGTGGTAATGCAAGGACGTTTTCATTTTTACGAAGGATATTCACTGGATAAAGTAACATTCCCGGTTCGAGTTATGAAGCTTTTAGGTGTAGAAAAGCTGATTGTTACTAATGCAGCTGGTGGCGTTAATACATCCTTTGAACCCGGCGATTTAATGCTAATTTCCGATCATATAAATAATATGGGACAAAATCCATTGATTGGTCCCAATAATTCAGAGTTCGGTGTCCGGTTCCCCGATATGTCAAATGCCTATTGCAAAGAGCTCCGTGATAAAGCAAAGCAGGTTGCGAGTAGAATGGGCCTCCCGATAAAAGAGGGAGTCTATGTTGCTAATACAGGACCAAGCTATGAGACACCTGCTGAAGTACGTATGATACGGATCCTTGGTGGAGATGCAGTTGGGATGTCAACAGTACCGGAGGTCATTGTAGCTAGACATAGCGGGATCAAGGTATTAGGCATTTCCTGTATTTCCAACATGGCAGCGGGAATTCTCGACCAGCCTTTAACACATGATGAAGTAATCGAAACGACAGAAAAGGTTAAAGAGAGCTTTCTAACGTTTGTTAAGGAACTAGTTCAGGTAATATAAATTATTGCCGTTGAGGACAATATCTAAGCTTCTTGCTGATTTCTGTCTTTAATACTTGTTTTTGAGGACAAGGAAAGAGTAGAGTTTCTGTCCGCAAAACAAGGTTTTGAGGACAAAAATAGTGCAACTAATAGGATACTTGTCCGAATAAGTCAGTTTTGATTCCCGGGCTCAGCGTCAAAGCATCAAATCGGGAATCAAAGCAGCCGTATGATTCCCAAACCCAGCACTAAAGCATGCAACTAGGAATCAAAGCAGCTGTATGATTCCCCAACCCAGCACTAGAGCATGCAACTGGGAATCAAAGCAGCCGTATGATTCCTGAACCCAGCATCAAAGCATCAAACCGGTAATCAAAGCGATAAATCGAAACAGTTGACTGCACACGGACACGAATCTAATTAAGAGTTGGATTGCGGCCGTATAACAAGGAATTATAATAGATTTCATATAAACTAGGGAGTTTTTCAAATGAGAATGGTTGACTTAATTGAGAAGAAACGGGATGGCAAGGAGTTAACAAAAGAAGAAATTCGTTTTATGATTGAAGGCTATACTAACGAAACGATTCCAGATTATCAAATGAGCGCCTTTGCCATGGCAGTCTATTTCAAGGGAATGACAGAGAAAGAGCGAGCAGAATTAACATTAGCGATGGTCGATTCCGGTGATAAAATTGATCTTTCCGCAATCGAAGGGATTAAGGTCGATAAACATTCAACAGGTGGTGTTGGAGATACGACAACGCTAGTACTAGCC
>JAEWMK010000326.1 GCA_023457235.1 Bacillota bacterium | reverse complement strand
AAAGGTACAGGGGGGATATCCAAAGCAAAATAAACAAGCATCACTTAGCGTTTTAATTCATGGGGATGCTGCTTTTCCAGGCGAGGGTGTTGTAGCTGAATCATTAAATCTTAGTAAATTAAAGGGATACGATACAGGAGGTACTATACACATTATTGCCAACAACATGATCGGCTTCACAACAAATTTTGAAGATTCGCGGTCCACAAAGTATTCAAGCGATCTTGCTAAAGGGTATGAGATCCCCATTATTCATGTGAATGCCGATGATCCGGAACGTTGCCTTGACGTCAGTATTTTTGCATATAAATATCGTAAAAAGTTTAATAAGGACATTTTAATCGACCTAATGGGGTATCGACGATTTGGCCACAATGAAATGGATGACCCAGCAGCAACACAACCACATCTGTACGAATTGATTAACAAGCATGAAAGGGTTTTTGAAAAATACGGGCAGGAGTTGATTGCGAAAAAAGTATTATCTGAAGAAGAAGCTAAACAGAAACAAGACAACGCAGAAGAGAACCTAAAAACTATCTATGAAAAATATATTGAAGAGGAAAAAAGCAAAAATCAAACATTATTGGTACCAAAAATTAATATAGAAGGGATTCCGAATATTAACACGTCTGTTCCAAATGATTTTTTACAAACAATAAATAACAATCTACTAAACTGGCCGGAAAAATTTTCAGTTTATCCAAAGCTCGAGCGGATATTGAAAAGACGAAAAACCGCATTTGTTGAAGGGAATAAAATTGATTGGGCTTTGGCTGAAACATTGGCGTTTGCAACTATTTTAGCTGATGGTATCCCGATTCGATTAACAGGTCAGGACAGCGAGCGTGGTACTTTTGCTCATCGTCACCTTGTTCTTCATGACTATAAAACAAATGAAGCCTTTGTTCCTTTACACCACATTCCTGAAGCAAAATCGTCCTTTTCTATATATAATAGTCCATTGTCTGAAGCCGCGGTGCTTGGATATGAATATGGTTATAGTGTGAAAGCTAAGGAAGCATTAGTATTATGGGAAGCTCAATTTGGTGATTTTGCAAATGCGGCCCAGGTTATTGTTGATCAATTTATTTCATCAGGGCCTGCTAAATGGGGGCAAAAATCAAGTCTTGTAATGCTCTTGCCGCATGGTTACGAAGGTCAGGGACCGGAGCATTCAAGTGCACGACTGGAGCGTTTCTTGCAAATGTCGGCGGAAAACAACTGGATTGTTGCTAATGTAACAAGTGCTGCTCAATATTTTCATATTTTAAGAAGGCAGGCATTACTAACAGGTACAGAGAGTGCTAGACCGTTAGTTTTAATGACACCAAAAAGCTTGCTTCGCCATCCTCATACAGGTTCACCAAGTTCTGAATTGAGTAATGGTCATTTCAAACCAATTCTTGAACAGGAGGGAACAGGAACTGAGCCAGAAAAAGTGAAAAGACTTATTTTTTGCAGTGGTAAGGTGGCCGTCGATCTTGCTGTGGAATTAGAACAATTACCGAGCGAAAAGAAAGAGTTATTGCATATTGCACGAATCGAACAACTTTATCCGTTTCCGAAAAAAGAAGTGAATGAGTTGATCGGGCGTTTTTCAAATCTTGAAGAAGTGATTTGGGTCCAAGAGGAGCCGCAAAATATGGGGCCATGGACTTTTATTCAACCGAATTTATCAGAAGTTGTTCCGAAAGAACTAAAAATCAGCTATTTTGGTCGTCCAAAACGTTCAAGCCCGGCAACAGGTGATCCAGTAATTCATAAACAGGAGCAATCAATGATTATTCATGATGCGTTACAGTTTGAGAAAGGCGGGGAAAGATCATGATGGAAATTAAAGTACCAGAACTTGCTGAGTCCATTACTGAAGGAACGATTGCTGAATGGTTAAAACAAGAAGGCGACTACGTTCAAAATGGGGAACCGATTGCTGAACTTGAAACAGATAAAATTAATGTGGAAATTAATAGCGATTTTAGCGGTGTTATAAAGCAATTATTATTTATGCCAGGGGACACTGTTCAAGTTGGTCAAGTAATTGCGCTTTTAGATGAGAATGAAAATCATTCTAATAATGAAACAGAATCTAGCACTGGCTTTGAGGAGAGAGTAATTGGGGATGAAAGTGCGGAAAATAATGAAATAATACAAGAGGTTGAGCCCGAAACTAAACCTGAACCTCCTGTAAAAGAAAAAGTGAAGCCGAATAATAACTTTGTTGCATCACCTGCTGCTAGGAAAAAGGCAAGGGAGATGGGTGTTTCATTAGATGAGATCCCATATAAGGATCCATTGGGAAGAATAAGGGTCGAGGATATTGATGCTTATAGCCAAACCCAACGTAAGAAAAAGCCCGATGCTAATGAAAAACAAAATTATCCACAAAATGAAAAAGAACAACAGATTGAAAGAGTGAAGATGTCAAGGCGCCGTCAAACAATTGCAACTAGACTGCTGGAAGCACAGCACAATGCGGCAATGCTGACAACCTTCAATGAAGTTGATATGACGGCCATTTTGGATGTTAGAAACCGTCGTAAAGAATCCTTTAACAAAAAACATGGTGTTAAGCTAGGGTTTATGTCCTTTTTTACAAAAGCAGTTATAGGTGCTTTAAAAGAATTTCCGTTGTTAAATGCAGAAATACAAGGTGATGAAATCCTAATCAAGCAATTTTACGATATTGGAGTTGCTGTTTCTACTGATGACGGATTAGTTGTACCGGTAGTCCGTGATGCAGACCGATTAAGCTTTGCAGGCATTGAAAAGGAAATTGGAGTTTTATCTGAAAAGGCTAGAAGTAAATCACTTGGATTACAAGATTTGCAAGGCGGTACCTTTACCATTACAAACGGCGGCATCTTTGGTTCACTTTATTCAACGCCAATTCTTAATGCACCACAAGTCGGTATACTAGGCATGCACAAAATTCAAAGACGCCCGATCGTCATTGATGACGACGATACAATCGCCGTTAGACCGATGATGTATATTGCGTTATCCTATGACCATCGAATCATTGATGGCAAGGATGCCGTCCAATTCCTAGTCAGGGTAAAAGAACTATTAGAAAGCCCTGAAGATTTATTGTTAGAGGGCTAAATGGGTCAGGCAAATGGAGGAATACAAGCCGTATTCTACCATAATACCGGCTTTGCACCCTGTGATTAGGGAAGAATAACGGCAGTATTCTACCTTAATACCAGCTTGCGTACTACGATTAGGGAAGAATAACGGCAGTATTCTACCATAATACCGGCTTGCACCCTGTGATTAGGGAAGAATAACGACAGTCTTCTACCATAATACCGGCTTGTGTACTGCGATTAAGGAAGAATAACAGCCCTATTAACGTGTGGGACAGAGAACCCGACCCTGCGGCCCGCCGGAGCAAGCCGGAGTTCCCTGGGACAGAGTTCCCGACCCCGTGCCCTCGCCCCCCTGGTTCACTAATAGTCAACTCGATTAGTGGGATAATAATTTTGAACAGAAATTTATGGACACAGGGGGTTAACATGGATAAAGAAATGCATTATGGCAGTGATTATAAGTTTATACCGACTACTTCGATAGGGAGTGGCATTGGAATACAGGTTTTGCCGGATATCTATTGTCATACTATCCAGATTGTTAATATCGTTTTTATTGGCAATCCTGGTACAGATGATTTTGTGTTAGTTGATGCCGGGATGCCGGAATCGGCAAGTGAGATTATTGCTGTAATGGAAGAAAAATTCGGGGCAAACAAGCGCCCAAAGGCTATTATTTTAACGCATGGTCATTTTGATCATGTTGGAGCGATTATCGAATTGGTCGAGCATTGGCAGGTGCCTGTTTATGCACATGAATTGGAAATGCCTTATTTGACAGGTCAAATGAGCTATCCGGATCCTGACCCAACGGTTGAGGGGGGGATGGTGGTCAAAATGTCACCACTGTTCCCAAATGAGCCAATCAATTTAGGGAATCATGTTAAACCTCTCCCAGTGGATGGTAGTGTCCCTTATTTGAAGGGGTTTCGCTGGATTCATACGCCGGGACACTCACAAGGCCATGTCTCTTTTTTTCGGGACGAAGATAGGGCCTTAATTGCCGGGGATGCTTTTATTACTGTAAAACAGGATTCTCTTTATAAGGTACTAACACAGGAATTTGAAATAAATGGTCCACCAAGATACTTAACACCTGATTGGAAATCAGCCAAAGAATCCGTTATTAAACTTGAAGCATTAAAACCAACAGTGGCTGTAACCGGGCATGGCATGCCGATATCAGGAGAATTACTCACAACAAGTTTAGAAAAATTAGCTAGGGAATTTGACAGCATTGCTGTACCAGACTACGGAAAATATATTAATTAAACATTTATTTAAAATGTAGAAGTCCGCATCATCTTCCTGATGAAACGGACTTTTTTGTGGTGGAAAAAAACTAAAGCCATGTCGCCAAATTGTGACAGATTCATCTTGAAAACTCTAGTAAAATAGAAGTAGATTACTATTTTAAAAGAGATTTTCAACGAAAGTAGGGTGCTTATGTTTAGTTTTTCAAAAACAGCAAGACATCTCATAATCATGGTTTTACTTCTTTCGTCTTTTCTTCTTGTAAGCACTAATACGAAGGCGGCGGCAACATCATCTGAATCGCTAATTTTCGTTGCCGTAAATGATGAATTAGTCTTGTTTCCGGATGCTAAACCTTACAACTTTGAGGGCGTTACCTATGTGCCTTTAAGGTCGCTGGCAACTACAGTTAAAGCTGAGGTTCTATATGACCCAACTGAAAATTCAGTTACTGTAACAAAAGGCGGCCAATCTATTAAAATTTTAATAAAAGAAAATATGTATGTAACAGAAT
>JAEWMK010000325.1 GCA_023457235.1 Bacillota bacterium | reverse complement strand
CACCGGCGATGGTAAAGGTGTTCGATCAAGACCGTCAGCCACTTGTGCAAGTGGAGTTTGCCGGATTCGAATTTAATCCAAAATTCGATGCTAATGCCTTTGATTTAGAGAAGAATAAAACAGGTGCCGAGATGGATACACCAACAATGGCTCAGCCGGCTAATGCAAAATTAATGGTATTATACCCTGAAAATACACCTGGAATGGAATTAATTGAAGAAAAGAAAGTGGAAACTGAAAGCGGCGAACGAATTGTGTTAACATATGCAGGCGAAAAATCATTTACTCTATATGAAGAGGTAGCTTCAGTTTTACCTGCAAGTACACCTATCTTAGTGGATGGGGAGCCAATTGATTTAGGATTTACAGTAGGAACTTTAACAGAAAATGCAGTTTCTTGGTCTTATGATGGCGTTGATTTCTATTTAGCTTCTGAAGATTTATCACAAGCTGAAATGGCTGAAATCGCACGCTCTGTCCAAGGTCAAGCGATAAAGTAAGTAACCTTTTCGAGTGGCAGACCCAATTCGAAAGTGTTTGGCAATACAATTTAGCCAAACACTTTGGGTCGCCTTTTTTATGTCTAGCTCCAGCGCCCAGCGACTAGTAAACTTCGCCCACCTCCCTACGATAAGTCAACATCGAATCGCTTCACGATTCGTGTTTCCTTTATCTCAGTCGATGTGCTCCAGTTTATACGTCGCTGAACGGGCGCTTCCGCTTTTCGTATTGACAATTCATTTGTAAGGGTTAAAATCGAAGAAAACATCGTTTTATTGGGGGAAAAATAGGTGGAAGCGCCATTTTATCGCGACACTTGGGTAGAAGTAGATTTAAATTGTATATATGAAAATGTTCAAAACACGAAAAAACATCTTGACGATGGAGTAAATATTATTGCCGTTGTGAAGGCAAATGGATATGGCCATGGGGCCTTCGAAGTTGCACAAACGGCATTGGCAGCGGGTGCCACTTCTTTAGCTGTTGCTTTATTAGACGAAGCGCTTGAACTAAGGCGGAAGGGAATCGAAGCACCGATTCTCGTTTTGGGCTGGACTCGACCTGAAGATGTTCAAATAGCGGCAGAACATCATATTACGATAACCGTTTTTCAACTAGAATGGCTTAAGTCTGCACTTCAATTTTTAAAATCAAATCAAACAATCGATTTTCATTTAAAAGTCGATACAGGGATGGGCAGGATTGGGATTAAAGAGCAGCATGAAGCCGATGAGATCATTGATTTTATTTTAGAAAATCCGCAATTTAAAATGACAGGTGTTTTTACTCATTTTGCAACTGCAGATGAGCTTGACTTAACATATTTAGAAAAACAATACAATCGTTTTATTACAAGTTTAGGTTGGTTAAAGGACAGAGATATACAGGTGAAAACGGTCCATTGTGCAAACAGTGCAACCGCCCTAAGGTTTCCGGAAAAAGCATTTAATGCGGTGAGGTTAGGTATCTCCATGTATGGATTATCACCGTCACCGGATATCAAGGATCAACTGCCGTTTCCGCTTAAAGAAGCTTTTTCATTAAAAAGTAAAATTGTCCATGTAAAACAATTGGTAGCCGGGGAGCGAGTAAGCTACGGCGGAACGTATGAAATAATTGAAAGTGAATGGATAGGAACGGTTCCAATTGGATATGCTGATGGATGGATACGTAAGTTAAAATCTTCCGATGTGCTTGTTAACGGTGAACGATGTCCGATTGTTGGACGGATTTGCATGGATCAGCTTATGATAAGCTTACCGAAGCAAGTTCCCGCTGGTACAGAGGTTGTGTTAATTGGTAAACAGAATAATGATGAAATACACATTGATGAGATTGCGAAAATATTAGATACTATCAATTATGAAATTCCTTGTATGATCTCATCCAGAGTTCCACGAACCTATATTCATTTAAAGGATTAATAGCGAAAAAATGTAATCGTAATGTAATTGAAATTTGCTTTGCATTCGAACTTATACAATGGTATTATTAATTTGGTGAAAAATTGGTTTTTTTAATTGGTGTGTAGTTGATGGTGGAGGTGTATGTTTGTGTCTGAAAGTACACAAGAAATTTTAATTCGATTACCGCAAGCACTCATTAATGAAGTTGACGGTTTTCTGAAACAGGAAGAGAGTAATCGAAACGAATTTATTTACCAAGCAACAAAAATGTACCTCAGAGAGCGTAGAAAGCGACAAATCCGTGAAGCAATGAGACGCGGTTATATGGAAATGGCCAAAATTAATCTAAATATTGCGTCTGAAGCCTTTCTTGCTGAGGAGGAAGCGGACCACACCTTAGGGCGCTTAGTTAGCGGGGTGTAATCATTGAATGTGAAACGTGGCGACGTTTATTTTGCTGACCTTTCTCCTGTAGTCGGCTCTGAACAAGGAGGCGTTCGCCCAGTACTTGTGATCCAAAACGATATTGGAAATAGATTCAGTCCAACGGTGATTGTTGCAGCTATTACTGCGCAAATTCAAAAAGCAAAGCTGCCAACACATGTGGAAATTGATGCAAAAAAATATGGTTTTGAACGTGACTCTGTTATTTTATTAGAGCAAATACGAACAATTGATAAACAAAGGCTTACGGATAAAATTACCGCTCTTGATGAAAGTATGATGAGTAAAGTTGATGATGCTTTACAAATTAGTTTAGGTCTTATTGACTTTTAAAATAATTTTTACGCTAAGGTTGCTTCTTTAAATAGTGGCAACCTTTTTTATTTGCGAGGAATTTACATCACTTTCGGATATTCATTGAAAGGTTATTTGAAAAATGAAATAATATAAAAAGATGCATTTTCATTGATGGGCTTTCATAGTTTAAAATCCCGATATGGAGGGTATAGTGCTCTAGCGGGGTAATACCAAAATTGAATAGGAGGTATTATCAATTGAACTTAAAAATTGATATTGAAGAGTCGCAAAATGGCCGGGTAGTGAAATTAGCTGGTGAGGTTGATGTGTATACAGCTCCTATGCTTCGTGACGCTATTATTCCGTTAACAGTTGAAAATGATTCAAATTTAATAGTCGACATGACTGAAGTCAGTTATATGGACAGTACCGGTTTAGGGGTTTTTATTGGCGCTTTTAAATCAAGCCATCAACATAGGAGTTCTTTAAAACTAATAGGGGTAACAGAAAAAATAGAACGCCTATTCCAAATTACTGGTCTTTCGGAAATTATCGACATTGACACTAAGCCTAGAGGTGAATAATTATGAAAGAACCAAATGAGTACATAGAAATGAGAGTGCCTGCTAAGCCCGAATATGTTGGCGTTATTCGCTTAACTGCATCGGGGATTGCCAATCGAATGGGTTTCTCTTTTGAAGATATAGATGATATTAAGGTTGCAATTTCCGAGGCGACTACAAATGCTGTTGACCATGCTTACGGTGAGCATGAAAGTGGAGATGTACATTTACGATTCGGTATGTATGAAGACCGATTAGAGGTTATTGTAGCAGATAATGGAAAAAGCTTTAATTTTAAAGAAAGCACCTATAAAACTGAGCCTTATAATAAGTCGTCAGCAATTGAGGAAATGAGGGAAGGTGGATTAGGGCTTTTTTTAATGGAAGCACTAATGGATGAAGTGTCCATTAATAACGAATCAGGTGGTGTTGTAATTGTGATGACGAAACACCTAACTAGAGATGAGGTGGGGCATAGTGGCGACACAATCTCAACCTCCGAACCAAAATAACGATGTTTATGAATGGATTACAGCTTTTCAAGAAGGTACGGATCCAGATGTCCAAATGAAAATTGTTGATCAATATAAAAATTTGGTGGAGTCACTTGCCCGAAAGTTTTCGAGGGGAAGAGGTCTTCATGAGGATTTAGTGCAAGTTGGAATGATTGGACTATTAGCTGCCATTCGCAGGTATGACCCAGCCTATGGAAAAAGTTTCGAATCTTTCGCGATCCCAACGATTATAGGAGAAATCAAGAGATTCATACGCGACAAAACTTGGAGTGTTCATGTCCCTAGACGCATAAAAGAACTTGGACCAAGAATTAAAAAAGCGGTAGACGTTTTAACAACAGAATATCAGCGGTCGCCTAAAGTAGCAGAAATTGCAGATTTTCTTGAAGTATCAGAGGAAGAAGTGCTTGAAACAATGGAGGTTAATAGCAGTTATCATGCGCTTTCTATAGATTCCCAAATTGATGCGGATTCTGAGGGCGGTCAGGTTTCGATATTGGATATGATCGCGAGCCATGAGGGTGGCTATAATGAAGTTGAAAGTACAATGTTGATTGAGAAGGCATTTGTAGTTCTGAATGAGCGGGAAAGGGAAATATTAAAATATACATTTTATCAAAATATGAGCCAAAAAGAAGCAGGAGAAAAAGTAGGAATCTCCCAGATGCATGTATCCCGAATTCAAAGACGTGCCTTAAAAAAATTAAAAGAAGTGCTTCAGGTAGATGCACTTGAATTATGATGGAAATATAGATAGGTGGCGGACAGATGAGCAATCGGAATGAAACAATCATAAAGAACATTGCCAAGGAATTAAACATACAACCTAAGCAAGTACATAATGTTATTACGTTAATTGAAGAAGGAAATACGGTTCCCTTCATTGCCCGATATCGGAAAGAAAGAACAAATGGATTGGATGAAGTTCAAATCCGTTCAATCACGGAAAAATGGGATTATGCCCAAAACCTCGAAAAAAGAAAAGAAGAGGTTATCCGCTTAATTGAGGAACAAGGAAAATTAACGGAAGAGCTAAAGAAAAATATTGAGAATGCGGACAAGCTTCAACAGGTTGAAGACTTATATTTACCGTATAAGAAAAAACGCCGTACAAAGGCTACAATTGCTAAGGAAAAAGGACTTGAGCCTCTGGCTGAATGGCTCTTTGGTTTACCTACTGAAGGTGATGTTTTTAAGAAGGCAAAAGAATTTATCAGTGAGGAACATGAAGTCGCGACCGTAGACGATGCTCTTCAAGGTGCCCGGGATATTGTCGCTGAATACATATCTGATACTGCTCTATTTAGGGAGTGGATCCGAAATGAAACATTTAAAAAAGGTATCCTTAAATCGAACGTAAAAGATGAAGAGAAAGATGAAAAGAAAGTGTATGAAATGTACTATGAGTATGAAGAGGCAATAAATAAGGTTGTTCCTCATCGTATTCTTGCGTTAAACCGTGGTGAAAAGGAAGAAATCCTGAAAGTAGGACTTGAGCCTCCTGTAGAAAATGTCTTAATTTATTTAAATAAACAAGTAATTAAAGAGATTGATACGGTTGCTAAAGAGCAGCTTGTCGTTTCAATTGAAGATGCTTATAAACGCTTGATTCAGCCATCAATAGAGCGGGAAATCCGGAATAGCTTAACGGAGAAGGCAGAAGATCAGGCTATCCATATTTTCGCCGAGAATTTAAGAAATCTTCTACTTCAACCGCCATTGAAAGGGAAAATGGTATTGGGAGTTGACCCAGCATATAGAACAGGCTGCAAGCTAGCGATCGTTGATGAAACTGGGAAAATGTTGTTGATTGACGTTGTTTACCCACATCCGCCTAAGGCGAAGCCGGAGGAAGCTAAGCAGAAAGTTTTATCGTTATTGAAAGAGTATCCAATCGAAATCGTAGCCATCGGCAATGGTACGGCATCGCGCGAAACAGAACAGTTTATTGCTGATTTATTGAAAGAAGTCGATCGTGAAATTTATTATTTAATCGTAAATGAAGCTGGAGCAAGCGTATATTCAGCGTCGGATTTAGCCCGTGAGGAATTTCCTGATCTCCATGTTGAAGAGCGAAGTGCGGTTTCAATTGCCCGAAGACTACAGGACCCGTTAGCGGAATTGGTAAAAATTGATCCAAAATCAATTGGTGTAGGTCAATATCAGCATGATGTTTCACAAAAGAAGCTAAGTGAATCGTTAACATTTATAGTTGAAACAGTCGTTAACCAAGTAGGCGTAAATGTGAATACAGCTTCGATATCGTTGTTACAATATGTATCAGGTTTAAGTAAATCCGT
>JAEWMK010000324.1 GCA_023457235.1 Bacillota bacterium | reverse complement strand
AAGAAGTAGCGGAAATGACAAATGCAGCCAATGCTCTTGTATTAAATATGGGGACGCTAAATAGAGAGCATTTAAAAGCAATGATCATTTCTGGTAAAGCGGCTAATGAAAAGGGAATCCCGGTAGTGTTGGATCCCGTTGGTGTAGGTGCTACGCATTTTAGAATAGAGTCGGCTCAACAACTTCTCCAAGAAGTAAAAGTTAATTTCATAAGAGGAAATGCGGCAGAGATTGCTAATTTGGTAGGTGAAGAGTGGGAGATAAGGGGAGTAGAAGCTGGCAAGAATGGTGGGAATATCGTTGATTTAGCAATTTTGGCAGCCCAAAAACTCCAGACAACTGTGATCGTTACTGGAAAAGAAGATACCATTACCGATGGGGTAACTACATTTCTAGTTCGTAATGGACATCCATTATTAACAAAAGTGACTGGTACAGGTTGCTTATTATCTTCAGTTATTGGTGCTTTTGCAGCAGTGGAATACGACTCACTCCAAGCAGCTGTCTCCGCACTTACAACCTATGGAATTGTAGCAGAAATAGCTGCAAACAAAACAGCCGAGCTTGGGCCCGGTAGCTTTCAAATAGAATTTATTAATCAATTATCACTCATCAATTCAGAGCAAATCGTGAAATATAGCCAATTTGAAAAAATATAAGTCTGTAAAAAAATCAAAGGGGGAGTTTAAATGACGAAAACAATGAAGATGACAATGACCGCGATGCTTGTGGCCGTTGGAACTTTAACAAGTCATCTATTTTACATTCCACTTGGCTTTGCCAAGGTTTTTCCAATGCAGCATTTTATAAATGTATTGTCTGCCGTGTTATTAGGCCCAGCCTATGCGGTAATGCAAGCATTCTCAGTTTCCCTAATAAGAAATATGATGGGAACAGGGTCCTTATTTGCTTTTCCAGGAAGCATGATTGGAGCATTTTTAGCTGCTTATTTATATCAAAAATCAAAGAAATTAATGTTCGCATTTACGGGTGAAATAATCGGAACCGGAATTTTAGGAGCCATTGTTTGCTACCCAATCGCCACACTTGTTTTAGGGAAAGATGTTGCCTTATTCGGGTTTATTCCTGCCTTTTTGACAAGTTCTATATCTGGCGCCATTTTGGGACTCATCATTCTAAGTATTGTCCTTAAAAACTCTGCATTCAAAACGTTCCAACAGAATAATTACCTTGAAAAATAGGAATGAAAAAACACAGAGCCGGATTTCTAACCAATCTCTGTGTTTTTTTCTGAATAAACAGCAATTAAAATAACTGCATTTTCATCACCAATATTTTTGACGAAATGCGGTACACAGGCATTCCAACTGAAGGAATCCCCTTCCTCAATAATATAAGAATCCTCTCCTTGTTCTGCAAGAACCTTTCCTTCCAACACCAAGTGGATCTCCATTCCTTCATGCACATTCGGCTTCCCAATTGAAGCCCCGGGAGGAAATTCAGCAATCATCATTCTTAATCCTCCCTGAGCGCCAAGATGCTCGATCTTTAAATTATTATGTGATGTAGATGTTCTTGAATCTTTTTTAACTACTTGCATATGTTGGTCTTTTTCAAGCAATAAATAAGGTAATGGAACACCTAAAAAGCTAGCAATTGTTTGTAATGTATTGATTGATGGGGAAGTGTTGTTATTTTCTACATTACTTATGAAGCCTTTGGATAGTCCTGTAGCCTCACACATTTCTGCAATTGTTATTTTTTTTCTATTTCTAATTGAACGAATCTTTGAACCAATATCCATAAATTTATTACCACCTTGTTTTCTTATAGAGAACTAATATCTATATTAACAAAATTCTAATTGACAATCCATACCTCCTCTTGTTATCTTATAAACAACAAAGGTTTCTATTAGAAAACAAATACTTTGATAAGCCACAAATAAAGGATGATCTATATGAATGCACCAATGATTTATGAAATACACCGACCAGCCAATGTCGATCCAAATAAAAAATATCCTGCACTATTTATGATGCACGGAATTGGAAGTAATGAAAAAAATATGTTTTCATTAGTAGCTGGTTTAGAGGATCAGTTTTTCATTTTTAGTATTCGCGGACATCTGCAGCATCCACCAGGTTTTTCATTTTTTACAATTGAAGCATATGGAAAACCACATCGTAAGGTATTTGACCAAGGAATTGAGAACCTTACAAATTTTATTGATTATGTAACTGAACAATACAATATAGATAGTCGGCACTTGTATTTACTTGGTTTTAGCCAAGGTGCAATCCTTGCAAAAACGCTATGTTTGAAACTCGGAAACCGAATTAAAGGCATTATTGCTCTTAGTGGTTATATTCCAAAGTTTGTTAAAGAAGAATACGATATTAAACCAGTCGACGAAGTTTCTGTTTTCATATCCCATGGTCAATTTGATAATGTTCTTCCTTATGAATGGGGAGTAGCAAGTAATGAATTTTTCAAAGAACTGGGTGCTGACGTAACCTTCAAAACTTATCAAGAAGGTCACTCCGTCTCTCTAGAAAATCAACAAGATTTTACAAACTGGATACTTACTGATCTTAGTAAGTAAGAGACTATTAAAACTTAGGGGGAAATTCAAATGATGCCATCATTGTTTATCGCACATGGATCACCAACACTTGCAATCGAAAATAACGAGTATACGCAGTATTTAAGTACATTAGGTAAAAAATTACCAAAACCAAAGGCTGTTGTATTATTTTCAGCTCATTGGGTGGCACCTGTCCAAAAGGTAAGTAATGTTGATGAATTTAAAATGATTTATGATTTTTACGGTTTTCCTGATGAAATGTATGATATCGTTTATCCTGCAAAAGGATACAGGGATGTAACAATTGATATCGTCGATTTATTCAAAGAGCACGGTATTTCCTTTAGAGTTGATGAAACCCGTGGATTAGACCATGGGGCATGGGTTGTCCTAAGATTACTCTATCCAAATGCTGATGTTCCGGTTATATCAATGTCGGTTAATCCGAACCTTTCACCTGAAGAACAATATAAAATTGGAGCGTCTTTATCTAAATTAAGGGAAAAAGACATTTTAATTATTGGAAGTGGTGGAACAGTTCATAACCTTAGAGCACTAAATTGGAGCAAACAAAGTGGTGAGGCTGATCAGTGGGCCGTTGAATTTGATAATTGGATTCGTGATCATATTAATAAGTGGGATCTGGATTCACTATTTAAATATGATTCGATAGCTCCAAATGCCGGGTTAGCGGTACCACCATATGGAAATGAACATTTTGTTCCAATCTTCTATGCGATGGGGGCTGCCGATAATGAGAAAAAGGCAAAATTAATCCACCGCAGCTATCAATATGGAAATCTTAGCCATAGTGTATGGCAATTTGGGTAAGAAACAAGCATACAATTAATTAAGGACAAATAGTTCTTGATTAATTGGAGGTGCTTAATGAAGTGAATAGGAACGAGGTAAGTATTTTACTTTTACGAGTTTTCCTAGGAACCAGCTTCTACATTCATGGATTAGCCAAATTTAATAAAGGTCTTGCAAATACAGCTGATCATTTTGGAAGTTTAGGGTTGCCTGAATTTTTAGCTTATGCTGTAGCCTATATTGAACTTTTCGGTGGTATTGCTTTAGTATTCGGTCTGGGTAGCAGAATCGTTTCCATTCTATTTGGAATCATAATGGTTGGAGCAATCTTGAAGGTAAAACTATCAGCTGGCTTTTTAGGAGGGTATGAGTTAGATATAGCTTACCTGATCATCGCTCTTTTAATTGCTATGAATGGCAGTAAGCTATTTGCCCTTGATCATCTTTTATTTAAGTCAGGAAACTTTAAAACAAAAACTACTTAAAAACAGCATATTGTAATGCAATGACAACGCACTACCTTTCTCGGTAGTGCGTTTTTTTTTCTAAAAATCTACTTATAGAAATTTCCTATATGCCT
>JAEWMK010000323.1 GCA_023457235.1 Bacillota bacterium | reverse complement strand
TATTCGTTGTTGGCGTCAGCATTTTCCTACTTGGCTCGTTATTATGCGGTTTTGCTAAATCGATGGAAATGCTTATTTTATTTAGATTTATACAAGGGTTTGGTGCCGGTGCTGTTATGCCGATCGCCACAACGATTGTTGGTGATATTTATACGAAGGAAGAGCGGGCTTCTATTCAAGGCTATTTATCTAGTGTTTGGGGAATATCTGCTGTATTAGGGCCTGTGCTCGGCGGTATTTTTGTTAAATATGTCAGCTGGATCTATGTTTTTTGGATGAACATTCCTCTTGGTGTATTGGCCATTATCGGTGTTATCTTGTTTCTCCATGAAGATGTTGAAAAGAAGAAGCATACGATTGATTATCCCGGTTCTGTCTTGTTAGTTGTTTTTATTAGTGCATTAATGCTTGTACTTGTTGAAGGAGGAGTTCATTGGGCATGGTATTCATGGCAGATCATTAGCTTGCTTCTTTTGTTTATTGTGGGCTTTATTTTATTTATATTTCAAGAGCAAAAAGCCAAAGAGCCGATGATGCCTTTTCATATTTGGAAATATAGGGCAATAAGTATTTCAAACCTTGCCTCCTTTACTACCGGAATCATAATGATGGGGGTCTCAAGCTTTCTGCCAGCGTTTGTCCAGGGTGTAATGGAAGAGTCTCCTATGGTTGCCGGTTTTACTTTAACAACAATGTCGATCGGCTGGCCAATTGCGTCTGCGATTGCAGGAAAAATGGTTGTAAAAATTGGTTACCGAAAATTGACGGTCACAGGCGGATTTGCGTTAATCATCGGTTCCTTAATTTTTGTTACGTTGTCACCGGAAAAAGGACCAATTTGGGCGGCTTTAGGTTCCTTCTTTATTGGATTTGGAATGGGATTAACAACGACCTCCTTTATTGTATCGATTCAAAGTACGGTTGGATGGAATATAAGAGGGATTGCCACGGCGTCGAATATGTTTATGCGTACATTGGGAAGTGCTGTTGGAGCGGCTTTCTTAGGCGGGATATTAAATAGCAGACTACAGTCGTTTATCAAAAATCGCGGATTAGAGGATAGCATAACATTGGAAACTGCCAATTCTCTTCTTAATGAAGGGCAGCGGGACCAATTAGCACAATCTACAAAGAGTATTTTGCAGGAGGGACTAACAATGTCCTTGCACACTGTTTATTGGGGTGTATTGATTATCGCAATCCTAACGTTAGCTCTCGTATTTTTTATGCCAGAAACAGAAGAAAAGATAAGATAGTATAACTTTTCTTTTTTAGGAAAAAATGTAGAGGTAAGGAGGTGGATGATGTTATGGCAAAAGTTGGTGTGGAACAATCCTTAACAGATGTTCAACAAGCTTTACAAGAAAGAGGATACCAAGTGGTACAATTAAAGCAAGAAAGCGATGCAAATGGCTGTGATGCCTGCGTTGTAACGGGACTTGATAATAATGTAATGGGTATTGCAAACACAGTTATTAAGGGTCCTGTTATTGAAGCAAGTGGACTAACAGCAGAAGAAATTTGTCAAGAGCTTGACAATCGGATTAATCAATAACATAAAATAATTTTAGAAAGGAACCAGAGGGGTTCGTTTTATTTTTGCTTTTGGGGATTTTTCCCTTTGTATTATGCTACAATGATGTGTACAGGAATGAACGATAATACGGAGGAATAGAAATGAAAAAGGAATTCGTTGTAATTGGACTCGGCCGTTTCGGAGGCAGCATTTGCCGAACACTTGCACAAGAGGGAATGGAAGTACTCGCAATTGATATCGATGAAGATAGAGTCCATGATTTTTCGAATATTGTATCACAGGCTGTTGTGGCTGATACTACAGATGAAAATACCCTAAAAGATTTAGGTATTCGTAATTTTGACCATGTAATCGTAGCGATAGGTGATAATATCCAAGCAAGTATTTTAACAACACTAATCTTAAAGGAATTGGGTGTCAAAAAGGTTACGGTTAAGGCTCTTAATGATTACCATGAAAAAGTGCTGTCCAAAATCGGCGCTGACGAAATTGTCCATCCGGAACGTGATATGGGCAGAAGAATTGCAAACAATATGATCTCGACCAATGTATTGGATTATCTTGAATTGTCGGATGAACATAGTATTGTTGAATTAATTGCTAGTAGAAAAATGGACGGGAAAACCTTAATCGAATTAGATGTTCGTGCGAAATTTGGGTGTAACGTTGTCGCTATAAAAAGACAAAATCAAATTATTGTATCACCTATGGCAAAAGAAATTATTCAAGAGGGCGATATTTTAATTGTTATTGGTACTGATAGAGATATAGATAGATTTGGCAAAAGTATATTAGATAATGTATAAAAAAACCGCCTGAAAAGGCGGTTTTTGTCTAGCTCCAGCATCCAGCGACTAGTAAACTTCACTCATCTCCCTACGATAAGTCAACATCGTTTCACTTTGCTCAACGTGTTTCCTTTATCTCAGTCAATGCGCGCAAGTCTTATTTGTCGCTAATCGGATGCTTCCGCTTTTCTATTTAAATTTCCATAATAATCGGTAGTATCATTGGTTTGCGTTTTGTTTTTTCATATAAAAATGGTCCTAAAACGTCTGTTATTTCATTTTTAATTTCCGACCACTGTGTTGTTTTCCGTTCCATAATTTTTTCAAGATGTTTAGCAATTAAGCCTTGTGCATCATTAATAAGATCGCTTGACTCTCTCATATAGACAAAACCTCTTGAAATTAAATCCGGCCCAGCCATAATTTTAAATTCCTTCATATCAATACTCACGACTACGATGACCAAACCTTCTTCAGATAAAATGCGGCGGTCACGTAATACGATATTTCCGATATCACCAACACCGTTTCCATCTACATAAACCGATCCGGACGTAATTTTCCCAGCAACTGAGGCCTCTGTACTTGTTAATGCAAGCACATCCCCATTATCCATAATGAAATTATTTTCAGGAAGCACACCGCAATCGATCGCAAGCTTAGTATGCATTTTGAGCATCCGGTATTCACCGTGAATTGGCATGAAAAACTTCGGTTTCATTAAGCGCAGCATTAGCTTTTGCTCCTGCTGTCCACCATGGCCTGACGTATGGATATCGTTTAACGGACCATAAATTACTTCTGCACCGGCACGATACAGACTATTAATTACACGGCTGACACTAATCGCGTTACCCGGGATTGGTGATGATGAAAAGACAACCGTATCCCCTGGAATGATTTGTATTTGCCGATGGGTTCCATTGGCGATTCTTGAAAGTGCAGCCATCGGTTCACCCTGACTCCCTGTACAAAGGATTGTAACTTGGTTACTAGGTAATCTATTAATTTGCGAAGCCTCGATGAAAGTATCTTTAGGAGCTTTAATATAGCCCAAATCAAGACCAATTTGGATGGCCGCTTCCATACTTCTTCCGAAAACAACGACTTTACGATTATTTTGTACGGCAGCTTCTACTACCTGTTGAAGGCGATGAATATTAGAAGCAAACGTAGCAAAAATAATTCGACCGTCAACCTTGCGGAAGATTTCTTGAATGCTTTCACCAACACGTCGTTCAGACATTGTAAAATCAGGGATTTCACTGTTTGTGCTATCTGAAAGAAGGCAGAGAACACCCTCTTTTCCGATTTCAGCCATCTTTGTTAAATTTGCTGGTTCACCAACAGGGGTGAAATCAAATTTAAAATCACCGGTATGAACAATGTTGCCTTGTGGAGTATTTACTACTATTCCATAAGCATCCGGGATACTGTGGGTAGTGCGATAAAATCCAACAGACAAATGTTTGAATTTTATCACATCATCCTCTTTGATATCAATTAATTTTGCTTGACGCAACAACCCATGCTCTTCCAGTTTATTTTTAATTAAACCTAAAGCAAGCTTGCCGCCATATATTGGTACATTTAGTTGACGGAGTAAATAAGGTATTCCCCCGATATGGTCTTCATGTCCGTGCGTGATAAAAACACCTTTAATTTTTTCTTCATTTTTTACTAAATACGTATAATCCGGTATTACATAGTCAATTCCCAATAGCTCGTCCTCAGGGAATTTAATACCGGCGTCAATAACGATGATTTCATCCTGATATTGAATGGCATACGTATTTTTTCCGATTTCACCCATTCCGCCTAATGCAAATACTGCAACTTGATCTTCTTTTAAAAATTTCATAACCTATACATTCTCCAATACAAAGTTTTCGGATCGCTTTTCATACTCTAGATGAGCCTTATCAAGCTTTTGAATAAATTCAATATTATATTTTTTTTCCGCTAATTTAGTCCGTACATCTCTTTCTGATTCTGCTTCTACATAAATTGTTTTTGTACGTTCCCGAACGGGCACTTCAGTTTTTATCTCTTGAAAAAATACTTTATAAATCATCCTAACAATCTCTCCTTGCCTTTTCCAAATAATTATCTTTGTTCATTATAGCGGAAATTTAAATCTTTTTCATTTTTTTTCTATAAAAGCTTAATTTTGGTGCAATTTTGATCCGAAATATTCTATATTAAAGCACTAAGCTATCGTTTTTCGACCAAATAAATCCTTCATATGTGCTCTAATTCGTTCTTTTAATCGCTTGAACATATACATTCATCTCCGTTCTCATGTTTTTTATACTGTTTTTTTATTTGATCTTATTATGTGTAATATCCCTTTTTTGTTTCATGGGGGTTAATGGAAACGGCATAATAAAAGGCTGACATAAAAAATGTCAGCCTTTTTGTAATTCATGCATGTCACTTATTATTCTATAACAATCGCATCCTCAAGTTCTTGGAATGGGTCATCTTGATTGATGTGGTCGTAAAACATGATTCCGTTCAAATGATCAATCTCATGTTGAAAAACAATGGCAGGCAATCCTTTTAATCGGATTTTAATTTCTTTGCCTTCTAAATCAACCGCTTTTACAGTAATTTTTGCATATCTTGGAACAAGCCCTTGTACTTCGCGATCAACAGATAAACAGCCTTCACCGCCGGCTAAATAACTTTTTTGAGTCGAGTGACTGACAATTTTCGGATTAAACAATGCATAGCTATATAATTCATCATCATCATCAACGTGAATAGCAATCATTCTTTTGGAAATCCCGAGCTGCGGTGCCGCAAGTCCAATTCCTGGACGCAATCCATATTTAGAAGAGATGTCTGGATCTTGGCTATTGATAACAAATTCAATCATTTTTTTTAAAGTTTCTTTATCTTCCTTTGAAGCAGGCAAGACTACTTCTGCGGCTTTTTCTCGTAATGTCGGATGTCCTTCACGGACAATATCATCCATCGTAATCAATTATTGTCTCCTCCTATGTTTCCCAATTGGTAAGTAAGTATAGTTTAGCACATTTTTTCCTATTAGAAAAAAGACTATTTAATTGGACAAGCGCATACTATAGTATTAAATAAAGGCAAAATTTACAGTATTCTGGTTGTTATTCGAAACACAAGAACTTATAATAATATTTTGAGACAAGGAGGAGCAAGCCATTGTACTTTTTGAAAAATTTTTTATTTGTAATCTTATGTATTGCACTATTATCGGGTTGTGGCAGGTCGGCTGAAGAAGAAATATTTACTCATTTAGAAAATGCGGTTGGATTGGAAGCTGATTTTGAAAAGCAGCAACAGCCACTCGTTGAACTTGAAAAAAAAGAACAAACAATATATGAAAAAATCATTAAGCTTGGGATGTCTGAATTCGAACAAATCAAAGGGTTATCCCAAGAGGCTATAGAGGTTGTAAATGAACGTGAATCAAGGATTGAAAAAGAAAAAGAAAGTATTGAATCGTCTAAAAAAGAGTTTTTATTAACAGAATCAAAAGTAAAAAAACTTAAAGATGAAAAGGCGAAAACCAATGCTGAAGATTTATTAAAGGTTATGAATCAACGTTACGATTCCTATGACAAGCTTTATAAAAATTATAAAAATGCAATTGCATTGGACCGTGAATTATATGAAATGTTCCAAAAAGAGGAACTGACATTAGAACAGCTTGAAATGCAAGTTAAAAAAATAAATGAGATGTATGATAATGTTGTGAAGGAAAATGAAAGGTTTAATGAATTAACAGATACATACAATAAAAAGAAAAAAGAGTTTTATCTTGCTGCAGATTTGAATGTTGTTTTTGATGATACAGCAAAATAACTCCTTAATAAAGTCTACTTGGAAAGTGGCGTTCACTTTCGAGTGGGCTTTTTTTATGTAAACAAATCCAAATGATGTGGGACAGGAATATTAAATATATTAATACAGAAAAATTGACGTGTATCACAGTTTACCACTATACTAATGATGTAAAGTTGAAATATAAGGATTTAGACGGTTGTTTCAACAGTGAATATTAGAATTTTTTACATTGTTTACTGTAGTATTGTAGTTTTCGGATTTTGTAATACATAAATTTTGGGGAGGGATACATAACGAATATATAGGTTTTTGTGGAATGCTAATGGAATAGTTGAATAGTAATTGTGGGTAATATAATTCTGTATGAATAGAAGTAGTTACCGTTTCTTTTGAAAACGATCGATATGAAGAGGTGAAAGTCATGATAGATAAAACGATTGTAACCAAAATTGAAGAAATGTTTAAAACTTTTCAAGTTTTGAATGAAGAAGGACAAATTGTGAATCAAGAGGCCATGCCTGCTCTATCTGATGATCAATTGAAGGAATTAATGAGACGGATGGTTTATACGCGTGTATTGGACCAAAGATCAATTTCTTTAAACCGTCAAGGAAGACTTGGTTTTTATGCACCGACTGCTGGTCAAGAAGCTTCGCAATTAGGCAGCCAATTTGCTTTGGAAAAAGAGGACTGGATTTTACCGGGGTATCGTGATGTGCCACAGCTTATTTGGCACGGGCTTCCGCTTCATAAGGCATTTTTATTTTCGAGAGGCCATTATGTAGGGAACCAAATGCCGGAGGGTGTAAATGCCTTGCCACCGCAAATCATTATTGCTGCCCAAATCATTCAAGCTACTGGTGTAGCTTTAGGTTTAAAGAAACGTGGGAAAAAAGCGGTAGCCATCACTTATACAGGAGATGGCGGTTCCTCTCAAGGTGATTTTTATGAAGGCTTAAATTTTGCCGGTGCTTATAATGCACCTGCAATTTTCGTTGTTCAAAACAACCAATTTGCAATTTCAACACCGGTGGAAAAGCAAACGGCTGCGAAGACAATTGCCCAAAAAGCGATTGCTGTGGGCTTTCCTGGAATCCAGGTTGATGGTATGGATATTCTTGCTGTTTATGCTGCTGTTAAGGAGGCTCGCGAACGTGCTATTAATGGTGAGGGACCAACACTAATAGAAACTATGACCTACCGTTACGGCCCTCATACGATGGCTGGGGATGATCCAACTCGTTATCGGACAGAGGAATTGACAAATGAGTGGGAGAAAAAAGATCCAATCGTAAGATTCCGTAAGTTTTTAGAAGGAAAAGGTCTTTGGTCCAAAGAAGAGGAAGAAAAGGTGATCGAACAGGCCAAAGAAGAAATTAAAGCCGCAATTAAGAAAACAGATGAAACACCAAAACAAAAAGTTACTGATTTAATAGACATTATGTATGAAAACCTTCCTTACAATCTAAAGGAGCAAAGGGAAGAATATGCACGAAAGGAGTCGAAATAATCAATGGCTCAAATGACAATGATTCAAGCAATCACTAATGCGATGAGAACTGAATTAAAAAACGATTCAAACGTTCTGATCTTTGGTGAAGATGTTGGAGTAAATGGTGGGGTCTTCAGGGCGACAGAAGGCTTACAGCAAGAATTTGGGGAGGATCGTGTCTTTGATACACCACTCGCTGAATCCGCGATCGGAGGCCTTGCTATAGGCCTTGCGCTTGAGGGCTTTCGACCTGTGCCGGAAATTCAATTTTTTGGCTTTGTATATGAGGTTATGGATTCATTAAGTGGACAGATGGCAAGGATGCGCTATCGTTCTGGTGGAACATTTAAAGCACCTATTACAGTTCGCTCCCCGTTCGGTGGGGGGGTTAAAACACCGGAACTCCATGCTGATAGTCTTGAAGGTTTATTAGCGCAGCAGCCTGGTTTAAAAGTTGTCATCCCGTCCACCCCTTACGACGCAAAAGGTTTATTAATTTCGGCAATTCGTGATAATGATCCGGTCATTTTCTTGGAGCATATGAAGCTTTATCGCTCATTCCGTGAGGAGGTACCTGAAGAGGAATACACAATTCCAATTGGAAAAGCTGATGTAAAACGAGAAGGCAAGGATCTTACAATTGTTACGTACGGTGCTATGGTACATTCTTCCTTAAAAGCTGCTGAGGAGTTGGCCAAAGAGGGCATTGATATTGAAGTCATAGATTTAAGAACGATTAGTCCAATAGATATCGATACGATCATTGAATCTGTAAAGAAAACAAATCGGGCCATTGTTGTTCAAGAAGCACAAAAACAGGCAGGTGTGGCTGCCAATGTAGTCGCGGAAATCACTGAACGGGCAATTTTACATTTAGAGGCACCGGTATTGCGTGTGACGGCTCCTGATACTGTATTCCCATTTTCAATGGCAGAAGATGTCTGGCTGCCGAATTACACAGATATTATTGAAAAAGTAAAAGTCGTTCTCAATTTCTAAGGAGGGAAAATTTGTGGCGTTTTCATTTAAATTACCAGATATTGGTGAAGGGATCCATGAAGGCGAAATCGTCAAATGGTTTGTAAAGCCTGGAGATAACGTAAAAGAAGATGATATTCTATGTGAAGTCCAAAATGACAAGGCTGTTGTTGAAATCCCGTCTCCAGTAGATGGAACCGTGTTAGAAGTTAAGGTATCGGAAGGAACGGTAGCTGTTGTAGGGGACACGATTGTAACTATTGACGCCGAAGGATATGGGGACGGTGAAGCCGAAGCGCCTGCAGAACCTGCATCTGTAGAAAAGGAAGCACCAGTTGCAGAAAATAAAGTAAGTCCGCAAACTGCACCGGAAGCGCCAAAGGCAACCGCTTCAAATAATCGAGTGATTGCGATGCCATCAGTGAGAAAATATGCCCGTGAAAAAGGCGTTAATATTGCTGAAGTAAAGGGATCTGGCGAAAATGGTCGTGTATTGAAAGAGGATATTGAACGATTCATTTCCGGCGGTGCACCTGTAAGTGCTGTTAATACTAATGTGAGTGATCAAAAAGAACTAGCACAGGAAAGCATCGCCAATAAGACTGTTCCAGCTGGCCAATATCCAGAAACTCGTGAAAAAATGAGTAGAATCAGAAAAGCAATTGCCAAGGCAATGGTTAATTCAAAACATACAGCACCACATGTTACGTTGATGGACGAAGTCGATGTTACAGATTTAGTTGCACATAGAAAGAAATTTAAAGCAGTGGCCCAGGAAAAAGGCATAAAACTGACATACTTACCTTATGTTGTTAAAGCGTTAGTATCTGCATTAAGAGAGTATCCAGACTTGAATTCATCAATTGATGACGATGCACAGGAGATTGTTCGCAAGCATTACTATAATATTGGAATTGCAGCTGATACAGACAAAGGTTTGTTAGTACCTGTTGTAAAAGATGCAGATAGAAAATCAATTTTTACGATTTCAAACGAAATTAACGAACTTGCAACAAAAGCACGTGATGGAAAACTGGCACCGGATGAAATGAAGGGCGGATCTTGCACGATTTCAAACATTGGATCTGCTGGTGGTCAGTGGTTTACTCCTGTTATCAATTATCCGGAAGTAGCGATTTTAGGGATTGGTCGAATTGCCGAAAAACCAGTCGTACGTAATGGCGAAATTGTTGTCGCACCGGTACTTGCCCTCTCATTAAGCTTTGACCACCGAATGATTGATGGAGCAACAGCACAAAATGCATTAAACCATATTAAACGGTTATTACATGATCCACAATTATTAATAATGGAGGCTTAAAAATGGTTGTAGGAGATTTTCCCATTGAAACTGATACTATTGTCGTTGGAGCAGGCCCTGGTGGTTATGTTGCTGCCATTAGAGCAGCACAACTCGGACAAAAGGTAACGATCGTAGAAAAAGAGAATCTAGGCGGAGTTTGTTTAAATGTAGGCTGTATTCCTTCGTAGGCGCTTATATCAGCAGGACATCGTTACGAGACGGCAAAGCATTCTGGAGATATTGGTATTCATGCAGAAAATGTTACAGTTGATTTTACAAAGGTTCAAGAATGGAAAGCAAGTGTTGTGAATAAACTTACCGGCGGTGTTGGGGCATTGCTTAAGGGCAATAAAGTTGAAATTGCAAAAGGTGAGGCCTATTTCGTCGATAGTAACACGTTACGTGTCATGAGCGAGAAGTCCGCACAAACCTATAAATTTAAAAATGCTATTATCGCAACTGGTTCAAGACCGATCGAGCTTCCTGCTTTTAAATTTACAAAACGTGTACTTGATTCTACCGGAGCTTTATCTTTGCCCGAAATTCCAAAGAAATTGATTATTATAGGTGGCGGCGTAATTGGAATTGAACTAGGCACAGCCTATGCAAATTTCGGCAGTGAGATTACCATAATCGAAGGAATGGATGATATTCTTAATGGTTTCGAAAAACAAATGATATCCGTTGTGAAAAAACGGCTTAAAAATAAAGGTGTTGTAGAAATCTATACGAAGGCTTTAGCAAAAGGTGTTGAAGAATCAGATAACGGTGTGAAGGTTACGTTCGAAGTGAATGGTGAAGCAAAAACTGTCGAGGGTGATTATCTCCTTGTTACAGTTGGACGTAAACCAAATACAGTGGAAATTGGCTTAGAAGACGTAGGCATTGAGTTGACAGAGCGTGGATTAATAAAAATCGATAAACAATGTCGAACATCTGTAAACAATATTTACGCAATCGGCGATATTGTCGAAGGACCTCAGCTGGCGCATAAGGCATCTTATGAAGGAAAAATTGCAGCTGAAGCTATTTCTGGTCATCCATCGGAAATTGATTATCAGGCTATTCCTGCCGTTGTATTTTCAGATCCGGAGTGTGCAACAGTAGGGTATTTTGAACAACAAGCGAAGGATGAAGGCATTGATGTAACCGCGGCTAAATTCCCATTTGGCGCAAATGGGCGTGCGTTGGCATTAAACGAAACTGATGGATTTATGAAGCTTGTTACTCGTAAAGAGGATGGTTTAGTCATTGGAGCACAAATTGTTGGACCAAATGCATCAGATATGATTGCTGAGTTAGGACTGGCGATAGAGGCCGGAATGACCGCAGAAGATATTGCGTTAACGATTCATGCACATCCAACATTGGGTGAAATTACAATGGAAGCTGCTGAAGTCGCCATTGGAAGCCCGATTCATATTGTGAAATAGAGAGAAATGCGAAAGCATCCGTTTAGCGACGTATAAACTGGAACGCATCGACTGAGATAAAGGAAACACGATGAACGGAGAGAGTCGATGTTGACTTATCGTAGGGAGATGAGTGAAGTTTACGAGTCGCTGGATGCTGGAGCTGGAGAGAAATGCGAAAGCATCCGTTTAGCGACGTATAAACTGGAACGCATCGACTGAGATAAAGGAAACACGATGAACGAAGAGAGTCGATGTTGACTTATCGTAGGGAGATGAGTGAAGTTTACGAGTCGCTGGATGCTGGAGCTGGAGAGAAATGCGAAAGCAAAAAGAAGGAGCTGTCTCAGAAGTATCATGCACGAAATACCAGTTGGTATTCGAGAGTGGGTGATACTTTTGAAACAGCCCTTTTTTGGCACGTAGAAAAGTAATTTTTTATTTATTTTTTTGTTCTTCCATGGCATCAATAAGATGATTCATAATTTCCCTCTTACTTTTCTTGCCTTCAATCCGTGTCTTTTCTTCTCCGTCTTTTATTACGATTAATGTAGGATAGACACTTACATCGAACTTTTTAATCTTCTCATTCTTGTTGGTTGATTGAACAAGAATTACATCGGCCATTTCATTTGGAAATTTCTTGCGAAGGTCGAGTAAAACATCATAATAGTTGTTTTCCAACTTTATTTTTTCTTCATCAGAAAAAAACAATAAATGATAACCCTCGCCATCCAAATTAATATTAGCTAGTGCATCACTATCGACCGTATTACAGGCCGTTAATAAAAACATGGATAAAAAGATCGATCCAAGTTTCATTTTCATTTGTTGCTCACTTCTTTCTGAAAGAGAAATTATGTATCTATGCCTATGTCATATTTTATCATTCATTTTAAAAAGTGGAAGTATTGTCATCTATTTGTTACACAAATGAAAAATTCAAAATACTAGATATGGTACTGAAATATTTCCACCTATCTAGGTGATGTTCTCTGAAATGATATACTATAATGATAATATGGTATTTTCACAATATGGGGGACTAAAAATGAAACTTAAATTTCTACTTTTTCTTTTTTTAATCATTGTAATATCAGCTTGTTCGGAAACAGAAGAGAACCGTGGGAAGGAACAGGAACCAATCAAGGAAACTGTCGCCACCGTACCGGAGGAAACCACCCCAGTGGAAACAAAAGCTGAACAAACCGATATAATGGACGCCCCGAAGGTTTTACCACAGTATAAGATTAATCCTAAAAACTTCAATATCGAACCAATTGGGGCGGTACCGGATCAAGTTATATTATTAACAATAGATGATGCACCTGATCAGCATGCACTTGAAATGGCAAAGACACTGCAAGAATTAAAGGCTAATGCAATCTTTTTTGTCAATGGCCACTTTTTGCAATCCCCTGAACAAGAGGCTGTATTAAAGGAAATTCATGGGATGGGCTTTTTAATTGGAAATCACACAATGACACATCAAAACTTAAAAACATTATCAAATGAAGAGCAATATAAAGAAATTGTTGAATTAAATGATTTAGTTGAAAAAATCATTGGGGAAAGACCAAAATTTTTCCGAGCGCCACATGGAGTGAATACAGATTATAGTAGACAGGTAGTTGCTGATGAAAAAATGATTTTAATGAATTGGTCTTACGGTTATGATTTTATGAAAGATTACATGAGTAAAGAAGCGTTAACTGATATTATGGTTAACACTGAGTTGCTTCACAAAGGAGCCAATTTGTTAATGCATGACCGTAAGTGGACGAATGAAGCCCTTAAAGATATTGTAATAGGTTTAGAGAATAAAGGTTATCAAGCTGTCGATCCCAAGTTAATAGAAACTATAAACTAAAGAAAAAGACACACTGCTTTCGAGGAACCCTTCGGTTGAAGAAGAAAAAAGCAAATTACCAATGAAATAACGAGTTAATTCTTATGCATACTTAAAATGTTATCTCATATTGATAAATCAACGTTTCGAGAGGATTTTTGGCGTTTTTTCTGCGATCTTTGTGGTAGTGAACATTAGAGTCATAATGTACAGTAGGGTTAGCAGGAAGACTGAAACTCGGCTTACCTACATTGCGGACAGGGAGTGTGGGCTTTGCCCTTAACGTGACCGCATTTTTCGTTTTTGCGGACAGAGAATGTGGGCTTTGTGCTCACATGACCGCATTTTTAGGAGAGTAGAAGAAATGGGTTTCATATGCGTTCTATGATTCCTGTTATCCCGATCTTCTTTAGATTCTGGGAATCATACACTCTCTTTGATTCCCGTTTTCCTGTTCATCCTCAGATTTTGGGAATTATACACCTTCTTTGATTCCCATTTTCTTGGTCTGCCTCCAATTCTGGGAATCATAGACCTCCTATGATTCCCATTTCCCTGGTCTTCCTCTGATTTCGGGAATCATATATCCTCTATGATTCCCGTTTTCCTGTTCATCCTCAGATTTTGGGAATCATACACCTTCTTTGATTCCCATTTTCTTGGTCTGCCTCCAATTCTGGGAATCATACACCTTCTTTGATTCCCATTTCCTTGGTCTTCCTCTGATTTCGGGAATCATACACCCTCTATGATTCCCGGTTTCGCGATCTTCCTTAGATTCAGGGAATTATACACCCTCAATGATTTCTATTAGCCCAATCTAGACATCCCAATGAGGAATCTACTACGCATTAGCCGCCTATTGCGACATAAGATTAAAATTTACCGCTCCCTGTATTACCCTCAAATATTCGTTCTTACTTTATATTACATCAGAATTCAGGTGGAACCTATTCCCAATACAAAAGGTAGACAAACGCTACCCATAGTACGTGCTATTTGATATGTTATTTTGATTTTCTCTCTGAACCGAACGGGTTAGCTTCCAATGGGAGGCAGTTTTTTGTTTAAATCAATCAAAATTGGAAATAATGAAGGAATGTATAAAAGGAGGGGGTTCATTTGAAAAAACTGCTCTTCTGTCTAGCTTGTATGATGTTAATTATAGGTTGTGAATCTAGTTTTTTTCGCAACAATACAAATAATACAAATAAAAAGATGGAGAACGAATCGTGGACGGAAGTGCCGCAAAAAATGGTTGGAGAGCAAATATTTATTCCTATCGAATCTTTAATAAGTATGATAAACGCAAAAGCTAATTTTGATGAAGTTAATCAAACACTAATGTTGGATTCGGGTGAACATCGGTATTATTTTATTCATAAGGTTCCTGTTGTTCAAAGAGATGGATTATTATTACCAATTGAGGTAGATGATTTTAATATTATGGACGATCAGGCTTGGTTATCCGCGAATTTTTTGAAGGATAAATTGGATATTGGGGTTAGGACAGAAAACGACAAAGCGTTTATTAATACTTCTAAACCAATGAAGCTGAAAACGAATAATGAAGTTACCGAGCTCTCATACCTTGGAAGTATTGAAAATGTAATCGAGATCATGGATGTTCTTGAAAGTCCCATCAAAGGAGCACAGGTAGATACAATCCCGTCTCACTTGCCAGGTGCTAAAAGAACTTATCGCAACGGTGTTCATGAAGGAATGGACTGGTATGGGTTTTCCACAGGTGTACCGATGAACGAACAAACAAAGGTATTTGCGATGGCAGATGGAATCGTTGTCCGGGCCGATCATCAGTATAACAGTTACAGCTCGAAGGAAGAACGAAATGAAGAGCTGGGTATTGCAGCGGAAGTTGGGTTTACGCCGGCCTATATTTTAGATCGCTTAAGAGGTCGTCAGGTTTGGATTCAATACGAAAATGGTCTTCAAGCACGGTTTGCTCATTTAGATCGGATTCCAGAAGAATTACAGGTTGGTGACGGGGTGACTGCTGAGACCTTAATCGGTTATGTTGGCAATACAGGGACAAGCGGTGATGTGAAAGGGGATCGAACTGAATTGCATCTTCATTTAGATCTATTGTATCGAGGCGAATTATTTTGGAAAGGGTTAACGGAAAAAGAAATTGAAAAGGTATTAAAAACAATATTTACAAACTAAAGGGGCTGTCTATTCGACAACCCCAAAATTTTTATTTCTTATCATAAAAGTACATAATTCTTCCATTGAATAGATGGACCTCTCCATTTAATTTACGGCCTAAAAATTTAATAAATTCAACTGCTTTATTTTTATCGCCAAAATTAGCGGATTCAGGAAGGGCCACTTGAATGAAGTTTTGCTTTCTAGCTGAACCGTCTCCTTCTTTAATTTCTTCAGAACCTACCCCTATAAGGATAAAATTATATCGATCAGAAGTTCCTTTCAAATAAAACCATTCATGATTAGAATCTCCACGCTCTTTTATTTCATATGGGAAAGCGGAATTTTCATAATCCCAACCAAGTTGTTCACCAGTTTTACTTGTAATTTCCTGATAATAATTTAAATAATCTCTAAGATCGTCTATAGTTACTTCTTGCTTATTTGATGCAGGTACAAGTTTTATGTATGCTGTTCTCGACATATAAAATCCCCCTCTAAACCGTATACTTTAACCCGTCTAATATCATAGCATTTTTTAAAGTCTAATTACAACTAGGAAAAGGATCCGGAAAATGAGATTTGTTGAGTTGTGTAATATTATGTCGAAGTTATTTTTAAATGTGTTATACCAAAAATGGTCTTGACACTATTAGTATGACATATTATCATGGAAATATGATAACTAATTAAACCGTTTCCAAATAAAAAGGGGATGAAATCAATCATGGGTACGATCGTATGTCAGCAATGTGAAAGCACAATTGACCATTTTGAAGATGAAAAAGTAACAACTCTTTATGCTAAATGCTGTGACTCTTGTGATCATGACGAAGTAGAAAAATAATTACTACATTATTACCAAATTAATATGAATTGAAATAATAAAGAGTGTGGCACATTTGGCCACACTCTATTTTTATTGTCCAGCTTTTCTATTTGATTGCCCGGTATTCCTTAATTACTCGGATTGTTTTTAATTCAGGGTCTTCTGGGCCTTGAACCGGCAAGCCTACTTCAAGGTTCTCCTTAATATAATCAACGTTTTCTTGTGAAATAATTTCCCCCGGTATTAAAATTGGAATTCCTGGTGGATAAACCATAACAAACTCAGCGATAATTCTTCCGACTGATTCTTCAATCGGAACAACCTCAACCTCGGAATAAAAAGCATCTCTAGGCGATAATGCCAAAAGCGGGATATTTGGAACATGAACTTCCAATGCTTTTGTAGATGATGCTGTTTCAGTCCGGCTGTAAGAAAGTTCACGAAGTGCTTCGATTAAAACAGTGATCTCTTCTTCTGTATCCCCCGGTGTAACAATACATAAGATGTTATATAGGTCAGATAACTCAACCTCGATCGTGTAATGTTCACGGAGCCAAACTTCTACCTCATATCCAGTAAGACCAAGATCCTTCACAGAAATGATTAACTTTGTAGGGTCATAATCATAGGTTGCTTTTGTCCCAAGGATCTCTTCACCAACACAATACAGGTTTGGAATCTCATTAATTCTTTTTCGAGCCAATCCTGCAAGGCCAATTACTTTCTCAGCGAGTTCTTTTCCTTTAGTAGCCAGTTGGCGACGGGCACAGTCTAATGATGCTAATAATAAATAGGATGTCGATGTAGTTGTTAGCATACTGATAATGGCTTGTACATGCTTTGCTGATACTAATCCTTCTTTTACATTTAAGATCGAACTCTGTGTCATGGATCCGCCTAATTTATGAACACTTGTGGCAGCCATATCTGCACCAGCCTGCATGGCAGACATCGGAAGGTCATCATGGAAATGGATGTGGACACCATGTGCTTCATCCACTAATACCGGAATGTGATAGGAATGTGCGATATCAACTATTTCTTTTAAATTAGCTGCAATACCGAAGTATGTCGGATTTATGACAAGCAGACCTTTTGCATCAGGATGTGCCTCTACCGCTTTACGGACCGCATCAGTTGTTATTCCATGGGATATACCGAGATTTTTATCAATTGCAGGATGGATAAAAATCGGTGTCGCACCGGAGAAAATAATCGCAGACATAATGGATTTATGGACATTTCTTGGCACGATAATTTTATCACCAGGTTTGCATACGGACATCACCATCGTCATAATGGCACCGCTTGTTCCTTGAACAGAGAAAAACGTGTGATCAGCTCCAAATGCTTCTGCCGCTAATTGCTGTGCTTGCTCGATAATCCCGTGTGGATGATGTAAGTCATCTAAAGGACCAATATTAATCAAATCAATTGATAAAGCATTATTACCAATGAAATCTCTAAACTCAGGATCAATTCCTGCTCCCTTTTTATGTCCAGGGATGTGAAATTGAATCGGATTTTTCTTTGCATGTTCTAATAGCCCTGTAAAAAGGGGAGTTTCATTTTGATTCAATGTAGACACCTCAATACCGTTGATATTCCATTATGATATTACATATTAAAGCTTAAACAAACATTTAAATTTTAACAGAAGCATAAAAATTTTCAAGAAAATTTCGCTTCTTTCTTTTATCTTTTCCCCAAAAACGTTTAAAATGAATAGATAACAAACAATTTTAACTTTATTCAGCAGAAGTCTCCCACTTCCATAAGTGGTGAGATGAATGCGAATTTGTCTTTTAATTCAGTGGGGGTACAAGCCCGGCTGAATAAAGTTAAAGCCTCCGGCGGATGCCTCAGATTTTCAGAGGTAGTTTTTCGAGCATAAGATCAAAGACTAAGAACGCCACATCCTGTGGCAACGTCTTTGTGACCCACATCGTGTGGGCCTAAAAAATCTG
>JAEWMK010000322.1 GCA_023457235.1 Bacillota bacterium | reverse complement strand
ATATAGAAGTTTACTAAAAGCAGTTCAAAGTATTATAGATGGAGAAAAAGATCTAGATAAAGTTAAAGCAGATGTCAAAAATGCGATTCATAAAAAAACGTCCGGGATCATTGACTATGTAGAAATTTATTCCTATCCGGAATTAGAGGAACTTAACGAACCGAATGGCAAGATGATTATTGCTCTTGCGGTGAAATTTTCAAAGGCACGTTTAATAGATAATATTACGTTTTCGATTTAGGAAATTTAGGGGGAAATAATTTGTTTAGAACATTGATGAATGCCAAAATACATCGGGCGAGAGTGACAGAAGCGAACTTAAATTATGTTGGCAGTATTACGATTGATGAAGATCTCTTGGATGCAGTTGGAATCGTTGAAAATGAAAAAGTTGCGATCGTCAACAACAATAATGGTGCAAGACTTGAAACCTATGTCATCCCAGGTCCACGCGGCAGCGGTGTTATTTGTTTAAATGGCGCAGCAGCACGATTAGTTCAACCAAATGATATTGTCATTATTATTTCGTATGCTATTGTACCCGAGGAAAAAATTGCTCGACATAAACCAAAAGTGGCCATTATGGATGAAAAAGATAACTCAATTAAACAATTAATTTATGCTGAACCCGCCTCAACTGTATTATAATGATATAGAGACGATAGAAAGGCTTTCGCTTAATTTTGGCGAAGGCCTTTTATGATGAACGTTTTCATAATTTTTATTGTAAGGTAGATAGTAAAAGAAAACGGGTTTGAGGGTGTAAGAATGAATAATCGTTTTTTTGTTATAGATGTGGAGACGACCGGAAATAAAATCGGTACAGATAAAATCATTCAAATTGGTGCTATTCTAATTGAAAATGGTGAGATTATTGAGCAATTTGCAAGTTTTGTCAATCCAAAAATGAAACTATCTTCCTTCATTAAACATTTTACCGGGATTGAGGATGAAATGCTTAGTAAAGCTCCTACTTTCGATTTAATTGCACCAATGCTATCAGAAATGCTGGAGGACTCTTATTTTGTCGCTCATAATGTTCCGTTTGATCTTGCTTTTTTGAAGGCTGAGTTTCGAAGATGCGGAGCAAAATGGAAAACTTGCCCAACTTTAGATACGGTTGAACTTTCAAGATTATTATTTCCGTCTTTAAATAGTTATAAATTAAATCAGCTTGCAACGGAATTGTCGATTGAACATGATCAGCCCCACCGTGCAGATAGTGATGCTGAGGCAACCGCACAATTAATGCTTAATTTATTAATTAAGCTTAAAAGTCTTCCTTTAGTAACATTGAAAAAACTGGAGTCCTATGCAACTTCTTTCCAAAGTAGCCTAAAGAACCTGCTTAAAGATATTATTAATGAAAAAAAACAATTATTTCTAATTGATACAGAAGATTATGATATACACCGTAATATTGCATTGAAAGCACAGAGAAGACAAAGCCAAATTGATAATGAAAGACTTAATTTTGATGACTTTGAAACCAAATCAATCATTGCCGAGCTTAAAAAAGTAGATCCAAAATTTGAGGTTCGTGATGGCCAAATCGAAATGATCGAAACGATTGAACAGGCATTTAAATCCCGAATTCATGGGGTAATTGAAGCTGAAACCGGAACGGGTAAAACAATTGGCTATCTGCTTCCATCAATTCTTCGTGCCAAACAAACAGGTAAAAGTATTGTCATTAGCACATATACCACCCATCTGCAGGAACAAATAATGGGGCAGGAAATCAAAATCCTTAAAAAAGCTCTTCCATTTTCATTCGAAGCTACTGTATTAAAGGGCAGGCAACATTATCTTTGTTTAAGAAAATTCGAAGAGTGCCTGGAAACGGGCAGTAATGATACGTATGATACTGTATTTACAAAATCGCAAATACTAGTATGGCTAACAGAAACAAGGAACGGGGACGTTGATGAAATTAACTTATCATCTGGAGGAAGGCTTTTTTGGAATAAAGTAAAAAGTGATTCTTCCTGTTGCAGCAGCAAAGAATGCCCATGGTTTTCAAGATGTTTTTACCGTCAAAAACGAAAAGCTGCTGAGATTTCCGATCTTATCATTACGAATCATGCCCTTCTACTTTCAGACATGAGAAGTGATTTTTCGTTAATACCAGCATACAGTGAACTTGTGATCGATGAGGCCCATCATCTTGATGATGTCGCTAGTGAGCATTTAGGAATAAAGTTGGATTATACTTCTATTCAGACAATATTGAATCAAATCGGTCTTTCTGATGGAATAGAGCTGCTTCATAAAATTAAGCTGGCAACAAAAAGCGTGAACATTGATCTATCATCGGAAATCAATAAGATTGAGGAGCAATATATTGAAACTAAAAACATGATCGACGAGCTATTTAGAACGATCCGAACCTATACTTTAGCCCAGAAACAGCAAAGCAAGAATGAGATAGGCCGGATCACATATCGTTTTCGTTCATCAAGTGAAGAAGGTCCATTGTGGAAGAGCATGAAAAACTATGCATTTTTAGCAATTGAAATGCTCGAGGATCTAAAATTTAGTATTTTATCGATTGGTGAAAAGCTCGAAGCACAATTTGCACTAAAATCGGATATTAAATCGCTCGGAAAGGCTTTGGAAGATATAAGTAATGGTCTTTCCAAACTGTTATTTGAACATGAATCTAATAATGTAACATGGGTCGAAATTGAACCTAAGGGTGCGCAAAACTCAGCTTTCCTATATAGTCAGCCGATCGATATAAGTGAATTATTGGCTGACCGCTTGTTTGCTAAAAAAGAAAGTATAATACTGACATCGGCAACCCTTGCAATTAAAGACTCTTTCCAATATATAAAATCCAGCTTAGGTCTTTTGGACTTTGAAGTAATTACAAAAAAAATTGCTTCTCCTTTTTCGTATAAGGATCAGGTTCAGCTTATGCTACCTAC
>JAEWMK010000321.1 GCA_023457235.1 Bacillota bacterium | reverse complement strand
ACCCTGAACCGTAAACACTTGGTCAATTGGCAAGCGGAACGGCCCCCTGGCATCACGCATTTCCATATGTTCTAGTTCCTTCTTGATTTCTTGTTTTAGTTCTTCAAGTCCTTTCTTAGAAAGACTGTCGACCAATACAAAAGGAGCTGATTCAAATACTGTTCCCTCGAGGTTCTCTCGTATATCCTCTTGAACGAGTTCTAATAATTCTTCATCGACTCGATCAATTTTACTGATTGCAATAATACCTTTTTCTATACCTAAAAAAGACAGTATTTCAAGATGCTCTTTCGTTTGCGGCATTACCCCTTCATCTGCCGCAATAACAAGAATGACTAGATCAATACCGGCAACACCCGCAATCATTTGTCTAATAAAACGTTCATGACCAGGAACATCAATGATCGATACATGAAGTTCATCATCAATTTTTAACGGGGCATAGCCTAGTTCTATTGAAATATTTCTTTCTTTTTCTTCCTTAAGTCGATCTGTATCAACATTCGTTAACGCCTTCGTAAGAGATGTCTTTCCATGGTCAATATGCCCGGCCATCCCAATCGTATAATTTCGAACTGCCAAAGTCTTCACCCACTCTTTTCTATCATTCATTTTTACTTTAATAGCTATGGGGAAACTATTCAAGTAGGATGAACTTACCTGGACTAAAATAAAAAAAGCCCACCTAAATTAGATGGACAAATAGAGGAATACATTAAAATGAACAACAACATTTGCTAGGGAAATTGTTGCTCATCATTACTATCGGTAAAAATCGAAAACTTTTTAATGGTAATATTATGCAATCAAACTATCACTCGAACTGATTTGCTTTTTCCAAGAAACTTGTATTTAAATATTTATCAAGATCAATTTCTTTCGATACAACCGGTTGATCACCGACACTGAATTGTTTAACCAATTGCTCCCAAGAATCTCGGTATACATAGCCATAGCCTTTTTCAGGCTCTACAGGTGTTGATAATCCAATGAACGTATCTAGGAACAAACGGCCTACAGCTTCATCTGTATATTGTTCTGGAACAGCTTTCTTCATAACTTCAAATGCTGCGTCAGAGTCATTGATTGAAAAGTCAGTAGCTTTAGCAACTGCGCGCGTAATTTTTTCAATCAGTTCTGGATTTTCTTTAATTACTTTTCCATTAGCAATGATTGCGGTTGAAGGTAATGTTAAATATTCTTCAGGAATCAGTGATTTTGATTCAAACCCTTTCGCATATAGGGAAATTAAATCATGAGCACCACCGCTATAAGCATCAACAGTTCCTTTTTCAAATGCTGCCAAAACTGATGTTGCATCACTGCCAATAGCACGAAGAGTGACATCACGGTCTGGATTTAATCCAGCACCTGAAAGGATCGAACGAACCATCGGAACTTCACCACTTCCGAGGTCAGTAACGCCAACCACCTTACCCTTAAGTTGACCGATATCAGTAATACTTGAATCTTTTGGAACCATAAATTCAAATAGATTTTTTACGTTTATTTGGTAAACAGCTTGGATATCGATGTCCTTATCCCATGCTGGTAAAAGTGATGCTACAGCTACAATACCAACATCAACTGTCTCAGCCCCAACCTGCTGAACAACATATGTACCGCCTTTTCCGGAAACTAATTCTACATCAAGACCTTCCTCTTCAAAGTAGCCATTATCACGGGCGATATAGGAATAGTACATTGCCGTTCCATCTGCTGCTAATAAAAGTTGAACTTTTTCTAATTTCTCTTTGTCAGTTGTGTCGGTAGTGCCTGATGAGTCCGCAGGTTTACTTACTTCATTTGAAGTTGTACCTCCCCCACATGCTGCAACTACCAGTAGTGTTAATAAAGATAAAAGCGATAAGATTTTTTTCATTACATTCCCTCCTAAGCTTAAATAATTTTATCGTGATCTCCCCAAAAGATGAGTTTACGATCAAGCCATTCAATAACTAGATACAGGATTAAACCGATGACCGATAAAATTAAGATCAGTGCATAAACTTTGGCCATTTCTAATTGAAAATTAAACGTATCTAAAAGCAACCCTAAACCTTCATTTGCCCCAACAAACTCACCCACGATCGCCCCAATTAAAGCAAATGTCAATGATGATTTTACACCGGCAAAAATATTTGGTAGTGCTGTCGGTAAAGATAGCTTAAAGAAAACATCCTTTTTCTTAGCAACCATAGATTGGAAAAGAAGTCGACTTTCTTCATCAACTGATTTAAGTCCAACTACGGTATTGACAAACGTTGGGAAAAAACAAATAGTAATCGCCATGACAACTTTTGCAGTCGGGCCAAATCCAAACCATGTTACAAAAATCGGTGCAAGAGCAATCTTTGGAATTGCCTGAAAAACTACAATAAACGGGTTTAAAACTTTATAAAGTGTAAGATTGGAAGAAACAATAATTCCTAGAACAATAGCTAAAAAAGAGCCTATCAAAAAACCAGCAATTGTTTCATAAAGTGTTACACCGAGGTGCAGATAAAAAAATCCTGACATTAATAATTCACCAGTAGCAATTAGTACTAATGATGGAGCCGGTAGAATTAGTGGATGAAAAACCCCAATTCTACTTAATAATTCCCACACTGCCAGTAATACAACTAAAATCACGGTTGAAAGAAATGCTTCCCTCTTCCAAAACGGCTTTGAAGGTTTCTTAGCCTTGTTTATACTTAATGTTTGCTCTACGGCAGCTTTCATGTGCGCCCCACCCCCAATAGTTCGCGAATATGTAATACATAGTCTGCATATTTTTTGGATGCCATCACCTGATCTGTTCTCGGTTTTGGAATATCAATGATTAGATCTTCTAGCACATGTCCTGGATTAATGCCCATGACAACGATTCTGTCTGACATCAGCACAGCTTCGCCGATATTATGTGTTACAAGAATGACAGTTTTCCCGCTTCTTTCAGCTATATCCATTAATGAGAAATTTAGTGTTTCTCTTGTAAACTCATCAAGCGCTCCAAACGGCTCATCTAACAGTAATATATCCGGGTCATTCATTAATGTCCTGGCCAATGAGATCCGCTGCTGCATTCCTCCAGATAATTCTTTTGTATAATAATTCTCATATCCTTTTAAACCAACGAGTTCCAGCAGTTCACCTACCCGTTTTTTCGCGGTTTGAATATCACCTTTGGCAATTTCTACAGGTAGGATTAGATTTTGCTCAACCGTTCTCCATGGAAGCAGGACCGCTTTTTGGAACATAAAACCAATATTCTTTTTCGGGCCTTTTATCGTTTCTCCTCCTATTGACAACTGACCACTAGACGGGTCTAATAATCCACCAATCGTCTTTAATAAAGTTGATTTACCACAGCCACTTGGACCAAGAAGTGAAACAAATTCTCCTTTTTTAATTTGAAGATTAATATCTCGTAAAACAGTAACCTGCTGATCTCCTTTATTAAATGCTTTATAAACATTTTGAATCACCAGCTGCTTTTTAGAACCTTGAGTACTCTCTGCGACTTGGCTACTAACAGTGCTCATTCTATCCCTCCTTCAAGTTATCGCAATGTTTAGTCCATTTGAATTACTATATTAAATAATCATTCGGCATGGGACAAGCATCCCGTCCCTTCATAAGGGACAAAAAGTAAATATTTATCGAATTTTCATAATTTTCCCATAAAACGACAGATAACAACATTTTTTGTATTCAAAACTTCACCTTTCATTTTAGTAATATTTCCCTGTTTGTGGTTTAATTAAGTTAGATAGATGTTCATTTGATCTATTTTGGAGGGTGGGGTAGCATGTGGTATTCAAAAGAAAAAGAAGAAATTATAAATGAATTAAAAACGAACTTGGATAATGGCCTTACGGGTGAAGAAGCAGAACAACGACTAAAAACATATGGTACTAACGAATTTAGGAATTATAAGAAGCCTTCAATATTTAAGTTGTTTTTCGAACAGATTAACAGTTTATTAATCTATATTTTATTGGTAGCTGCGCTTATATTTTTTGCTGTTGGTGAAATTAGCGATGCAGCCATTATTATTCTTGTTATCCTAGTCAACACAGTCATTGGAGTCGTTCAGGAATCAAAAGCAGAACATGCATTAGAAGAACTGAAGAAAATGGCTACGCCCAAAGCGGTTGTAAAACGTGATGGAATCATAAAAGAAATACCATCGGAACAAATTGTCCCAGGGGATATTGTAATTATTGATGCAGGTCGGTTTATACCAGCTGATCTACGGCTGATTGAAACAGCGAATCTAAAAATCGAAGAATCCTCTTTAACTGGGGAATCCGTTCCTGTTGATAAAGATGCAAACTGGATTGCTACTAATGACGTGCCGCTTGCAGATCAACGCAATATGGCATTTATGTCAACACTGTCTACCTATGGCCGTGGTATTGGAA
>JAEWMK010000320.1 GCA_023457235.1 Bacillota bacterium | reverse complement strand
CCTCGAATTCCTACATACCTTTCACGAGCAACTAAGTTAGGGCGTGAAGTATGAAAAAAACAATATTCACGATTTGGTTGTTCCTGTCGTAATTCACCATACCGGCGCATTGCATCAACAGATTTTTCAAAGCGGTCAATTACTACAATTTCATCAATATATCTGTGTCCATTTCTTGAGTGCGCCTTGATAACTTCCAATACAACCCATTCATTTGGAAACCGTTCTTGTACTTCAATCCATTGCATCTCATCACTCCGTTCAAATTTGTTTAACCAATAAATTACTGTTCTTTAACTTCCATTTTTTATGGTCTGTATGGAAAATATAATATTCACGTGAAGGATCATCTAGATGTAGTTTTTTGTGTTCTTACCATGCTAAAGTTGACTCGGGGAAATTTGAAATGACGGATAGTTCTTCAATATAGCGCATCGAATTTTTTGAGTAAGCAGAGATGGCTTCAACAAGAACCCATTGTTCCGGGGATTGTTCACGAACTTGCTCCTATTTCATTTTTTAACACCTCCATTTTTACTACATTTAGTATACCATGAAAAAATTTTCTTGGACAATCTCCATTAAGCAGTACATCATTCAATAGCCCTTCAGAGTATGAATCTTTTTTCTAATTAATAATATTACTAACCCCAATTATGGAAATTTTTAAAAATATTTGGCATTTAAACAGTAACTAAAAACGGACCCACCGATAACTCGGTAGGTCCTTGAGGTTAATAGTCCTATAGAAGGTTCGATCAAACTTTAAATCTTGCAATCAATTCTTGTAGTTCTTGAGCCAATTTACTTAATGATTCACTTGAAGCACTAATTTCCTCCATAGAGGCTAATTGTTCTTCGGAAGCAGCTGCAACACCCTGGGATTGTTCCGATGCTTCCTTTGCAATTTGTGCTAGCTGCTCTACTGAAGCTGTCACCTGCTCCGTATTGGCCGATATTTGTTCTGAAGCAGCCGATACCTCTTGGATTTGATTATTAACTTGCTTGACAGCAGTCAATACTTGTTGGAAAGCTGAACCTGTCTTTTGAATCACATTCTTTCCAGTATCAACTTCCTTACTATTTTGGATCATTTCGTTATTAGCTATTTCCGTATCTTTTTGAATTTCTTGTATTAACCTTACAATTTGGGAGGCTGATTCACGTGACCGATCTGCTAGTTTTCGTACCTCATCGGCAACCACAGTGAAACCTCTACCATGTTCTCCAGCTCTAGCTGCTTCAATCGCAGCATTTAAAGCCAATAAATTTGTTTGCTCAGAAATATCCGTAATGACATCAATAATTTTTCCAATTTCCTTTGAACGCTCAGTTAAATGATGAATGGCAACAGTCGTGTTTTGTGTTCCCTTTTCAATAGATTCCATTTGCTGGATAGCCTCTTGAAGAGATTGATACCCTTGTTCCGAAAGGAGAGTTGCTTCCTGTACTGAATCTTTAACAGTTGTTGAGGATTCTGCAATTTTTTGGATACCAATGGAGACCTCTTCCATTGCAATAGCACTTTGTTCTGAACCAGAAACTTGGGTTTCGGAACCACTGGCAACTTCTTGGATAGCAGCTGCAATCTGCTCTGTTGCATGAGTAGCTTGTTCACTCGTAGCTTGTAATTCTTCAGATGCTGCAGCCACTTGTTCAGCACTCATATTAATTTGGTGAATGACATCCCTTAGATTATTAGCCATATCATTGAAAGCACGGCCTAAATCACCAATTTCATCCACAGTATTTATCTCTATCCTCTCCGTCAAGTCCCCTTGACTTAGGGTTACGGCCTTTTCTTTTAACTCTTTTATCGGTTTAATAATTGATTTTATGATAAGGTAAATGATTATTCCACCGATTAATAAGGCGATGCCTATGATAAGCATTGTTTTATGAAGAATAGGTGCGGCGGCATCCTCAACTTCCGATAAATACATATTTCCACCTATCTTCCAATGGGTTAACTCGTTAGTCGCAAAGCCCATGACCTTTTCTTCCCCATCTAAAACATAGCGAAACGTCCCTTGCCCTTGTTTATACATTTCATCATAAAATTTTTCTTTTGCCTCTGTTCCCTTTTCTATTGTAGGGTGGGCAATGAATTTTTTATTTTCATCTAAAAGTACAGCATATCCTTGTTTGCCGATTTTTATTTGATCCGCTACTTCCTGAATAGCACCTATTTTTATATCGACAGCAAGTACCCCTGTTTCATCCTTAGTTGTCCTAGAAATCGTTATAACCACTTCATCTGTAGCTGCTGAAACATAGGGAGCAGAAATTAATGTTTCCCCTTTTCTCTCCATCGCTTCTTGATACCATCCTCTTTTTGTGGGATCAAAATCAGGAGGAAGATCGGCCTTTGGTTCCATCATAAAAAAACCAGTATCCGTACCTAAATAGATAGCTTCCGCTTCGGGATGCAGATGTACATATTGAGAGAACTTTTCCCCTAATTTAGAAGTGAGCTCATCTTGATACATATCAGGTGTGATGTCTTGGTTAAAAGTATCAATATCATGTATTTTGGGCTTAATCGTGTTATCAATCGTTTCATTCAGCAAATCAATATTTTCACTTATTCCCGCCAAAATTTCATTCTCAACTGCTTTTTTTGCAGTAACATAGGATAGTGAACCTACACTAAAGGCAGGGATGATCAATATAAAAGCAAATGCTAAAATAAGTTTCGTTTTAATCGTGTTAAATCTATTTTGGGTAAGTTTTTTCATGATGAAACCTCTCTCTTTTGTTGTCTCACATACTACTATGATTTTACTATTTATATTTCACTATATCACTTTACAATTTATACTATTTTTTCACTATTGTGCAGTGATTTAGATCATAAATATGTCGAATTGTGTCAGATAGGACTCCCACTAAAAAATTTCCCTCCCTTATCCTTGAAACAATACCAAATATAATACAGGAACAGCACCATATATTATTTTTTTGCCAAATCAGGTTTTTTGTCATATTATGACATATTTAGTAGAATCTATTGATTTTAAATAGAAATTCGCGATAATGATAGAAAATAGGGATTTAGAATTAGGAATTAATAACTAGTAAAATTGAGGTGTATATTTATTGTCCCAACTTCCGAAAAACATAGAACAAAAAGCAATTGCATTTGCTCTAATTGGTTTTATCTTATATTTGCTAGTTTTATTTATTGATTTTCCAAGTTTTTTAGATGCGAATACTCATCTATTTATTCATACCCTTATGGAATTAACTAGTATTATTATTTCAGCTGTCATCTTTTTATATGGATGGTTCACTTGGTCTTATACGAGGTCACGGATTCTTATTTTTATCTCCGTTTCTTTTTTATCGGTTGAAATTTTTGATATCTTTCATACTCTATTGTTTGCAGGATTGCCATTCTCGACTAATCCGCAACCTGCCACATGGTTTTGGATTATCGGTAGATTGACTGAAATTGTTGGAATTTCGATTGTTTTTTACTTAGTTAAGTCTAGTAATCTATATTCAAAATCAAACAGAGAAAGAGCTATTTTGACAGCCTGCTCTCTTCTATATTCATTAGGTATTACTTCTATTATTATACTATTTTCAGACTCACTCCCTCCCCTTATTAGCGAAATGGGGGGTACCACCTCTTTAAAAAATAATATTGAGTATTCGATTGCGCTATTCCATTTGGCTGGGGTTATTTATGCTTCTATTCAATATCGTCGCAAGAAAAATGAATTCTATTTGTACTTACTACTCTCTTTTTATTTTTTAATACTATGCAGCTTAACAGTTACAATTTATAAAAATGTTCATGACCTCATTCATATTTTGGGTCACTCCTATAAAATCTTTGGTTACTATTTTATTCTTCGTGCCTTTTATTTGACGAATATTAAAGTTCCATTCGAGGAGAAAAAGATTACAGAAGAAGAATTGCAAGATACGAAAGAGGAATTAAAAAATATAATATTACAAAACCAAGGTATTATAATTAAGCTGGTAAAACAAGGCGATAAATTTATTCACACTCTTTGTGACGGCAAACTTCTAAATGATTTGACTCTTACGCAAGAACAAGTAGTTGGCCATCCTGTTCACCATTTTCTTCGAAAAGAGGTTGCCGACCAATTACACAGAGAATTCGAACGGATATGGCATAATGGTGGCGATATTAGAATTGAATTTGAAATCTATGAAGATGTTTTCTTATTAATGACATTAACTAGAATCACTCCAATTGGAAAGCCGCCGGAACTTATTGGTAATATAGTCGATATTTCAGAATTAAAACAAGCTGAGGCTCTCCTACGAAAAACGGAAAAATTATCGATTGTTGGTGAACTTGCAGCCGGATTCGCTCATGAAATTCGCAATCCGTTAACGACAATTAAAGGGTTTCTTCAGCTTATGAGTCAAGAGGATCACCCTACAAATAAAAAATATACATCGATTATGTTAGCAGAAATTGACCGGCTTGAAATGATTACGAGTGAATTTATGGTTGTCGCAAAACCGGAAGCGACCAAATACCAAACCATTGTGCTTATAAAAATAATCGAAGATGTTATTGCATTTCTTGCACCACAAGCAATGTTAAAAAACGTACAAATTCAATTTAACACAGTAATAAATCATGTAAATGTATATGGGGATGAGCATCATTTAAAGCAAGTCCTTATAAATGTATATAAAAATGCAATGGAAGCCATGCCGAACGGCGGCAACATCAGCACCAATCTAACGATTGAGGAGAACTATACAGCTATTGCAATTATCGATGAAGGCTGTGGAATTCCCGAAGAACTTATGCCTCGCCTCGGAGAACCATTTTATACGCTAAAAGAAAAAGGAACTGGACTTGGGTTAATGGTAAGCTATAAAATAATTGAGGCTCATAAAGGGAAATTGGAAATTAGTAGTGAACTTAATGTTGGTACAACCGTAAAAATTAAACTTCCGATTTAGTTTGATTTAAATATTAAAATAGGTGCACCTCCTTGTACAATTCAAGGAGGTTTTTTTATCGAATTTCTTTTACCTTATAAGTATTACTTTTTCGTTAAATTTTAAAATTATGAATCAACCTACTTTTAAGGTTGTTTTAAGTTTTGCCTGCAATAATGTAAATGAATGATAATCAGCTTAAAAGTGAATAAAGTGGTGGTAAGGAGCGAAAAAAATATGCAATCCACGTGGTCGATTTGGTTAGAAAAAACAAATATTTACCGGTTATTACTCGTCTTATCTATCATTATATTTTTTTATGTGAATAAACAAATCACAGAAAGAGATTTTATACTTTTATATAATATAGGAATGCTAGTTCTTTCCGCATTGTCTTTTCGAAAACTTTGGATTCAGGCAGTTTCAAGTGGGTTTCTTGCTTTTTTTGGGGGCTTCCATGCTCCCGTATTCCATATACATATGATGCTATTCCAGTGGTTTTGGTCCTTTGGTATGGCAGCCTTTTTTATGACACTTATTGAAAAATACATCAACGAAAAACGAAATACGCTTGACCTTATTACATCCTTAGCTAAAACGTTAGATTCAAGAGACCCCTACACTGCTTTCCATTCACAGAATGTTGCCACGTATTCAAAGGGAATAGCAGAAGAAATGAATCTTGATAAAAATATTTGCAAAAACATTTATATTGGCGGGCTCCTTCACGATATTGGGAAAATTGGAATACCCGAAAATATTTTAAATAAATCAACGAAATTAAGCTCAGAGGAATTTGATTTAATTAAACAGCACCCTGTGATTGGCCATAGCTTAGTCAAACATATTAAAGGCTTTGAACAAAATAAAATTTTACAGATGATCTTGTATCATCATGAACGATACGATGGCAAAGGATACCCTTTTGGTTTAAAGGGAGAGGAAATTCCGATAGAAGCACGTATCATGGCAGTTGCTGATACATTTGATGCGATGACTTCACATCGTGTCTACAGAAGTCCGAGAACGTTAGAGGAAACGTTGAATGAATTACAGAATAATAAAGGTACTCAATTTGACCCACAAATCGTTGAAGCTTTTATAAAAATGATAAAAAAAGCTGAATTAAAGGGAATTTCAACAGTACAACAACCCGCTTGTTCACTAGAACAGAAAAAAACAGGTATCGTCTGTCTATTAAAATAATTCTATTATCAACTAGAAGGAGAATTCAAAATGAAAATGACCATACGAAAAAAATTGTTTTCCATTTTTTTAATTCTTGCTATTATTCTTGGAATAGTTAGCTCTCTGTCCTATAGCCATATCCAAAAAATTAATAGTTCTTATTCAGCTTTAATTGACCGAAATATGGCCAATTTAGAAAATGTAAAAGATATACAGCTATATGCTTCACGAGAAATTTCAAGCTTAAGAGGAATTATAATGAACGAAGAGAATTCGATTGAATTTTTACAAACAAATATAGATCAGATTAATGAGACAGTAAATATTGTGAAAGCAGCCAATCAAAATGAGGATATAAATGAATTATTGCAAACGATCCTCTCTTTGAATGAAAAACTTAAGGAACAAGCAGGAGCTTTTCTTACTTCCAAAGGAAATGATAATAGTCAGAATATACAACTTGTTAACCAAGAAGTTATAAGTATCGCTATTCAAATAGAAGAAGCTGCAAGTCAAATTGGAGAGATTCTCGCAAAAGAAATGCAGGAGGATATTACAGCGAATTCCGAAATTGTTGCCTCTGTTAAAAAGATGAATTTGGTTTATGGGATTATTTCCTTTGTTCTAGCTATCTTGATCGGTATCTTTATGACTCGTATCATTACTCGACCTATCTTGCTTCTAGTAGGAGAAGCAGAAAAAATTGCGGGCGGTGATTTATCACAAGACGATATCATTGTGAGAAACCGAGATGAAATTGGCGAATTATCCCATGCTTTTAATCAAATGAAACAAAACCTTAAGATGTTGATTCACCAAGTCCATTCAAATTCTGCACAATTAGCTGCTACTTCAGACGAATTAGCCGCTAGTGTAGAAGAAAACAATAGGGCTACAGAGCAAATTACGTTTGCGATGCAAGAAATCACTACAGGGGCAGAAAAACAGGTTTCCAATGTCATTCAGTCTGTTGAAGGAACGGAGGAAATTTCTAAAGGAATGGATAAAGCAGCTGATTCTATCGAGTCTGTTGCAAATTTAATCATGGTTGCTAATGAGAAGGCAACGATAGGTAATGATGT
>JAEWMK010000319.1 GCA_023457235.1 Bacillota bacterium | reverse complement strand
CAAAACGTTGTGAAACCGCATTTAGTTAAAACTCTCGGGACAATGGAAGTATCCGAGAAAAAAACCAAAATAGGTAAGCAGCGAAGAAAAAATATTGGGATGCTTTTAAATAACATTGACACCTTTAAGGAACATCATATTTGGAAATTATGGAATGTTGTTCATAAAACATTACGATTAGAGAACCAAGTATTTAAATTAAAGGAGGTGTAAGCCTCGGTTACTAAAGTATACCTTGCGAAAGTCTGACCTAGAAGGAATGGCCTTTCGTAATTGCTGGCTCTAACAGAGCACCGCAGGTTGTTTTGCACAAAAGGTGCATGACGGAGGTTATATCCCTCTCCTGACGGAATGACGCGAGAATCGTCACAGAAGCCCCAGTTTCTTGGTTCGGGGGCGGAGGTACCACTATAAAAAAATGATAGTTTTTTATAGATTTTAGTAACCAGGGAAATCAAAATATGGAATGGTCGGATAGTGAACGGCGAGTATACAAACAAATTATTGACTGGGAACAAAGTTTATTTGAATACATACCTACTGATATTGAACGTGCTTTAGATAAATGGATTGAGTTTGGTTTTGAAAAACTGGATCCGGAGATAAAAGAACAATTTTTCAAAAACTTGGATAACATGCTATTCCACCTACATGCGTTTATTCAAGGTTCTGATTCGCAAATGATTGCCAAGGAGAGGCTGATTAAACCCGCACGAGTACTGGATGAGGACATTGACCAGGTAACGGATTTGAAGAAGCTAACAATCGATCAGCTTGTATATTTAGCTGATCAACAAATTGCCAAATACCGTATATATTCATTTGCCCAAGGTGGATTGGCAGGAACGGGCGGTACCCTTTTAGGTGTTGATGTGCCGGCTGTGATTATGCTGAATTTACGTGCTGTGCAAAACATTGCGAATGTATATGGATATGATGTCAATATTCCATATGAAATGATGACCTCATTAAGGGTTTTTCATGCGGCAACATTGCCAAAACGAATGAGGGCGGCAGGTTGGTCTAAGCTGATTAATGAAGTTCAACAATTTGATGATCAATTTTATTATTTGTATGAAAAAGATGAAGGGTTAACAAACGAGACATGGTTGGAGCAGCCTCTTATTCAAATTTTAAAATCAATAGTTATTATTTTGTTCAGAAAAAAAGTCATTCAAGGCTTGCCGTTAGTAAGCATGGCGTTTGGAGCGGGAATGAATTATAAGCTTTCTCGTCAAGTGACAGAATTTGCTAATCATTTTTATCAAATGCGCTACCTAATCGAAAAAAATAACGAGGAATTTTAATGAGGTGAGTCTTATGAGCGTTGAAGAACATAAAAAGGAAGCCCCAAAGTCAATAAGATGTATGGTTATTACCATAAGTGATACACGTACGGAAGAAACAGATAAAAGCGGTATGCTGATGAAAGAGTTACTTGTGGAAAAAGGTCATAAAATCGTAAGATATGAAATTGTAAAGGATGAACAATTGCTGATAAAAGAGGCTATTTTAAGAGGCTGTGAGGATATAGAGGTAGATGCAATCCTTTTAAATGGCGGAACTGGGATTGCTAAAAGGGACGTTACTATCGAAACGGTGCAAGAAATCATTGAAAAAGAGATTATTGGCTTTGGAGAATTATTTAGAATGTTAAGTTATACAGAGGATATCGGATCTGCGGCAATTTTATCAAGAGCCATCGCCGGAGTTGCTATGAATACAGCTATTTTCTCAACACCGGGTTCATCGGGTGCAGTCAAACTTGCGATGAATAAGCTGATTCTTCCTGAACTAGCCCATGTGATTCGTGAAATACGAAAAGATGTATAAAATATAATTTCAAAAATAGTATACGTCTAGCTTCAGCGCCCAGCGACTAGCAAACTTCACACTCCTCCACTACGATAAGTCAACATCGACTCGTACCTCGTCGCCGGATGTCCTTTATCTCATTGCGAAGTGCTCCAGTTTGTACGTCGCTATGCGGGCGCTTCCGCTTTTGTTGTTTTAATGATGAATTTTTTCTTCGATTACATTTTGATTCGTACGATACCAAATCCATAGATCGTTAATGATCGACGCTAATTCTGAGATTTCAGAATTCAGTTCGCATGATCTCTCGAAGTTCTCTTCAACATCTAGTTGGGCTTGTCTTGAATTAATGGATACTTCCAGTTCTTTAATACGATCGGGGATGTGCCCTCTAATAATCTCCCATTCTGCGACAATCCCTTCCTGTTCGTCTAACCCGTACTCATGCCAGTCTTTATCTAAAAGCGGTAATTGAATACCTAATCTAACATCCATTTCAAAAAATTCTTTCATGTTCACTTTTGCACTCCCCCTTTTTTTCCCTTTTTCTATTGTACAGGAATTAAAAACTCATATCCAATTCTGTGCTTTCGATTTTTAAAAATAATTTTATTTTTACCTATTGAAAAATGATTAAAAACTTGTTAGAGTATAGTTTATTAAAAGAAATCAAATATTGATTTTATCAATCCAAGGGGACAAACATCCCTTTTCATTTTTGCTTAGTATGAATATTTATGTATCAAAAGGAATCTTTATACAAGGGATTAGAGGAGGAGTTTTAAGTGGCTAATAAGAAATGTGTACTTGCATATTCTGGAGGACTTGATACATCTGTTGCAATTAAATGGATTGCAGAACAAGGTTTTGATGTAATTGCGGTATGTCTAGATGTAGGTGAAGGAAAAGATTTAGATTTCATCAAAGAAAAGGCGTTAAAAGTTGGCGCTATTAAATCAGATGTTATTGACGCAAAAAATGAATTTGCTGAAAGCTTTGTTTTGCCGGCACTTTATGCAAATACAATGTATGAGAACAAATATCCATTAGTATCAGCACTTTCCCGTCCATTAATTGCGAAAAAGCTTGTTGAAATCGCAGAAGCAGAAGGTGCCGATGCAATTGCCCATGGTTGTACAGGTAAAGGAAATGACCAAGTTCGTTTTGAAGTGTCATTCGCTGCATTAAACCCAGACTTAGAGGTTATCGCGCCAGTACGTGAGTGGAGCTGGTCACGTGAAGAAGAAATCGAATATGCGAAGAAGCATGGTATTCCAATTCCAATCAATTTAGACAGCCCGTATTCAATTGACCAAAATCTATGGGGCCGTGCCAATGAGTGTGGAGTGTTAGAAGATCCATGGACAGCACCACCTGAAGATGCTTATGAATTAACAAATTCAATTGAAAATACACCTGATACACCTGAATATGTTGAAATCGAATTTATTCAAGGTAAACCAGTTACACTAAACGGTAAACATTATCCATTAGATGAACTGATTCTTACTTTAAATAAAATTGCTGGTAAGCATGGTGTTGGTCGTATTGATCATGTAGAAAACCGTTTAGTTGGTATTAAGTCTCGTGAAGTTTACGAAGCTCCAGCTGCGATTACATTAATCAAAGCACATAAAGAGCTTGAAGATTTAACTCTTACACGTGAAGTAGCTCATTTCAAACCAATGATTGAAATGAAATTAGAAGAAGTGATCTACAACGGCTTATGGTTCTCACCATTAACTGATGCATTAAAAGCATTTTTAACTGAAACACAAAAAACAGTGACTGGTGTTGTACGTGTTAAGCTATTTAAAGGCAATGCAATTGTAGATGGTCGTAAATCAGACTACTCTTTATATAATGAAAAACTTGCTACTTACACAGCAGAAGATACATTTGATCATACTGCTGCCGCTGGTTTCACAAAGCTTTGGGGTCTTCCAACTCAAGTGAACAGCATGGTGAATGGCAAGAAGAAGGTGAACGCGTGAAAAAGCTTTGGGGTGGCCGTTTCCAGAAAACAGCTGAGGAGTGGGTCGATGACTTTGGTGCATCGATCCACTTTGATAAACAATTAGTTGAAGAAGACATCGAAGGCAGCCTAGCCCATGTAACCATGCTAGGTAAATGTGGCATTTTAACAAATGAGGAAGCTGAACAAATCAAAGTAGGTTTACAGACTTTGCTTGAGAAAGCAAAGAAAAATGGGCTGGAATTTTCTGTGCAATATGAGGATATTCATTTGAATATTGAAAAGCAGCTTATTGATTTAATTGGTCCTGTTGGTGGTAAGCTACATACAGGGCGCAGCCGTAATGACCAGGTTGCGACAGATGTTCACCTTTATTTACGCAATCAAGTCATCGAAATATTAGATGCAATTAAGGCGTTGCAAGGTGCATTAGTAAAGCAGGCTGAACAACATGTGGAGACGATTATTCCTGGTTATACCCATTTACAAAGGGCACAACCTGTTTCGTTTGCACACCACTTGTTAGCTTACTTCTGGATGCTACAACGTGATTACGAAAGAATGCAGGAATCCTATAAACGAATTAATATTTCTCCACTTGGTGCAGGAGCATTAGCAGGTACAACTTTCCCAATTGATCGTGAATATTCAGCAGAACTATTGGGCTTTGACAGTGTCTATAATAATAGTTTAGATGCCGTTAGTGACAGAGACTATATCCTTGAGTTTTTAAGCAACTCATCGATTCTAATGATGCATTTATCCCGTTTCTGTGAAGAGTTAATTTTATGGTCCAGCTCTGAATTTAATTTTGTCGAAATTGATGATACATTTGCTACAGGCTCAAGCATCATGC
>JAEWMK010000318.1 GCA_023457235.1 Bacillota bacterium | reverse complement strand
GAAGGCTTGTTGCTCCTACAAACGCAAAATAAACGTATAAAACTCCAACTATTTTTCCAATAATTTTTCCATAAACTCTTTCTAGATAATTAATATACGTTTCGCTTTTCATTGCTCTTGCACAAATGACAAAGAAATAAGCAAGCAGTCCACACAAAATAATACCGATAAGGGCGGACAGCCATGCATCTTGACCAGCCTTGGCTGTCAACACAGATGGAATTGCGAGAATGGTTGTGCCAATCGTATATAGGATGGCTAAAATACTTAACTCTAAAGGGCTAATTCTTCCTTTTTCTAACAAGGAGTTCCCTTCCTCTCTATCTTTTTTCTACATTATGAATGGATTCAAAACAATGGTGATTATATCCAATGGACTCGGAAGAGGCAGGTTATTGATTTTAGCAACCGAAAGAACCGAAATAAATAACATTAATATAGAAAAGATCCAGATTTCCCGTATCATCTTTTCTTTTTTTAATTGTGATATTTGAAAAAAGGCAATGGCTAAATAAATTAGAATGACACCAATACTTTTCAGCATGGGATTACTCCTCTTTTAATTCGTCATGAAATGGGCTGGAGATCGTCCCCATTCTACGAATTTTAATCTTAACATTGATATTTACTGGGACATTGGGAAATAGCTCTACCCATTGTTTTTTAATTTTTTCCCATTCCTTTGGATGTGTTTTATGAATCCGTTCACCAAATCCCAAAATATCACTTTCGAATTCATTTTGAACCTTTTCAATTGTTTTCTCTATCTTCGTTTTTACATCCTTATTTACTAATGATTCAAGTTCACCAATTACATTTGGGTTCATTAGATCTAATTTTGTATTTACTTCTCCTATATTTGCTTCACCTGTTACTTTAACTTCGATGCTTATATCGTTACTTTTGATATAAGGAACGATCTCTGTTTTTGTCCGGATTAATTCAACACCTACATGGTCATCATTCATATCAAAAACGATAACGGTATTGGAAACACGATCCCTTATATAATTAAACCCTTTACTTTCCACTTCATTTAGCCAGCCCACTAATTTGTTTTTACGAAAAGCTGCTATTCCCTTATATGAAAATATGGCATTTGGAGAAATCGTTTCTACATTAGATTTTGTTAACCCAGCCTTTGGGTCTCCTTTTATCGTTATCCCTGTTAATGTTGGTTGAATCCCCTCACTTACAATGTCATCCATTAAATCATTTAGTTTTACTTTTCCGGTTGCTGCCCAAACCTCTGCAGATTTTTCAAGGCTAAAAAATAATTTATTAGCCGGTATTTTCTCCACACTAGTGAGGATTTTAAGAGTATCCTCTGCCGTTTGATCTTTAGCAACAACAAGATAAAAGTCCGTTCTCAATTCATGATCTCTTGATAAAAAATCTAGAGCATCATAAATCCCTTCCTGTGCCACTTTTTCTCCAATTACAACCATTCGCAGATGGGCAAGATAAATTTTTCGTGGGGCCTCTGTTGAAAGCCTTCGAAGCGCTTCAAATAGAATTTTCCCTGTTGTTTTATACGTTGTAACCGGTGTATCATAGCCACCGCCTGCGGTTTGGGAAGTAGCAGTTTCACTGGGATTTATAATTTGCACTGAAACAACAAATTCACCTTTTTCATTTTTATCAATACCTAATGCTACGGCAATTGCTAATTCAGTTAATTCGCTACTGCTCCAACATCCTGTTAAGGAAAAGAGTAATAAAAAAGAAATGACGAATCCCATTAAAATCTTCTTCATTTGCTTTCACTCTTTCGAGGTTCCGGTTTGGGAGTAGGATTATTTTGTTCCCTAATAAGGTTCTGTTGACTTATTAAACGTGGTCTAGAAAACATTCCCCACAAAGGAACACGGAAAAATACATCTTTTTGATCTTGTAAAATAAAAGGTGCTGCCGGAGTTGTATATGGGACACCAAAAGATCTTAGCGTACTGACATGGATGCATAGGAGGATAAGACCAAACATAATACCGATTAAGCCAAAGATGGCAGCAAGAGTCATCATCCCAAACCGTAACATCCGAACAGTTGTAGCTAAATTGATAGATGGGAAACAAAAGTTCGCAATTGCAGTTAATGAAACAACGATCACCATGGCTGGAGATACAAGCCCTGCTTGAACAGCAGCCTGACCTAATACCAAGGCTCCAACTATACTCATCGCTTGTCCAACCGCTCGCGGCATTCTTACCCCAGCTTCCCGCAAAATTTCAAATGCTACCTCCATCATCAATGCTTCCATAAACGCAGGAAAAGGAACTCCTTCTCTCTGTGCTGCCAAACCTATCAATAAAGTCGTAGGCAGCATCTCTTGATGATACGTTAGGACAGCAATATAAAGAGAAGGTGCAATTAAAGCAAGGAAAAAACAAAAGAAACGCAAAAATCTTAATAGTGTCGAGATATCTGCGCGCATGTAATAATCCTCACTTGCTTGGAAAAACTCAACAATCAGACTGGGTACGACCATGACAAAGGGTGACCCGTCTACCAAAATAGCAACCCTTCCTTCAAGAAGTTTACCGGCAACGGCATCCGGCCGTTCCGTATTGAAAATAGTCGGAAAAGGAGTGAATGTCTCGTCTTGGATTAGTTCTTCAATATAGCCACTCTCCAAAATGGCATCAATATTAATGCGATCCAAACGTTCATGAACTTCTTTTACGACATCCTCATTAGCAATTCCTTTTATGTACGCAACCACTACTTTCGTTTTAGTAATCCTTCCAATTTCTTTAGATTCCATCCAGAGGTTAGCACTTCTTATTCTTCTTCTCAGCAAAGACGTATTAGTGCCAATGGATTCTATAAATCCATCGCGAGGTCCCTTAATTAGTGTTGCGGATTGCGGCTCTTCAATACTTCTTGTGTCAAAGCCTGGAATATTAACAGTAATGGCTTGTGACTGATTTTCAATTAAAATGGCAGCCTGTGCTGAGAGAACATTTGTAATTAAAGTATTAAAATCCTCTACCTCGGCCGCTTCACCAACCGTGATTACCTTCTCCAATAAAACATTGGGTAGACCTTCTTCCGAAATATTATTTAATAAAGCTTCAATAAGTTCTTGGAGTGCCATCGTATCGATCAAATTGTCCGTATAGATAATACAAATTTCATATTTCTCTTTTGGGCCAATTTTCATTCTGCGGAAAACAATATCAGTACTGTTTCCCAACATGTTTTTAATGGTTTGAACATTGTCATTTATAGAAGGGAAAAGCTGTTGATGTTCTTGGTTGGAATCTTTCGATGTTTTTCCATCATCTTTATTGTTTGTTGTCCGAAAAATATTGTTCCATGTTCGTTTTATAAGTCTTCCTGCCATGACAATGCACCCCCATTCTTGATTTATTCTTAGCAATTATTCTCAAATTATGTAAAAATTAAAAGAAAAAGCGAGCCTGTATGGCTCGCTTTAAAACATATTGGGATAAAATTGTTTATTTGATTAAGTCAGCTAAATTTGCATTTACAGCCTTTGCTAACTCATTGACTTTGATTTCTATTTGCAGACCGATTTGTCCACCACTAACGATGATAGTTTCATGTAAGCTTGCTGCTTCATGAATATAGGTTGGAAATAGTTTTTTCATTCCCACAGGTGAACAACCACCGCGAATATAACCTGATACTTTTGTTATATCCTTCACCGGAATCATTTCTATCTTCTTTTCACCTACTACTTTTGCTGCTTTCTTTAAGTCAAGTTCTTCCTCGACCGGTATTACAAATACATAATAAGCTTTACTCGCACCTTGGGAAATTAATGTCTTATAGACTACTCCTGGCTCTCTACCGATTTTTTCTGCAACTGAAACCCCATCAATTTTTCCGTCATCTGCACTGTATGAAATCATCGTATAGTCTATTTTTTCTTTGTCTAATATACGCATGGCGTTTGTTTTGACCTTCTTCATTTCAATCCCCCGAATTTTTATGGTCTATGTATGATCATCATTAAGTATCTTCTATTATTTTACCATATTACCTATTTTACTGCTTATTACATTGAAAAAGGAAATACCTCGTGATGGATATCACGGAATCCCTTTTCTGATATCTGTATAATAGATCCTAGAAATGTGTATATTTTTTGTATTTTTTTCGAAAGTTTTGTGAACATTTGATAGAGGAGTGATCATTCAAATGAGCTATGAATTGGAAAGGCTGCTAGTGAACGTTTTGTTTATGTTGTTGCCGCTTTTTATTTTCCAAATGTTTTGGCTCGATAAGGATAGAGTTAATTCGAATTTGAGAACTCCAGGATTTGCGATCATGCTCTCTATTTCGCTAATAATCTGTATGAGTTTTCCGATTGAGTTCTTCCCAGGTTTCCATTTTGATTTACGACATGTACTTCTAATTATCGGGGCTTTATAC
>JAEWMK010000317.1 GCA_023457235.1 Bacillota bacterium | reverse complement strand
GCTTTAGCAACCTCAATTCCGTTCATGAGGGGCATCTCGACATCTAAGAAAACGACATCGGGCTGAAGCTGAATGGACTTCATAATGGCAGCTTCGCCGGTTTCTGCCTCACCAATAATTTGAATACTTGGATAGGACTCAAGTAAAAACTTCAGTTCATCACGGCTGTATAATTCATCATCGACGATTACGGTTTTGATGGATGACTCCATTTACATCGCTCCCTTATCATTTTGGATGGAAAATGAAATTTCAGTTCCTTCCCCTGGCTTACTTTTTATTTTAAGTGCTGCTTCGTCCCCGAACATCATCGTTAGTCTGCGGTTTACGTTATATAAAGCTAGGCCGATTCCTTTTTCGGATTCAAGCTGGGGCTGACCAATTTGATCAATACGATCTTGACTCATTCCTTCTCCATTATCATCAACCTGTATATTTGTTGCATTACCATTCTTTTTAATTGTAATTTTAATAATACAGCTGCTTTCCTTATTCTTAAAGCCATGCTTAATCGAATTTTCGACAAGTGGTTGTAAGGTAAGGGGCGGAATATTTTGCTTTAGGGTATTTTGGTCGATATCGTATACAACCTCCAATTTGTTTACAAATCTTGTTTCTTCTATTGATAAATAAGCTTTGACATGATTTAACTCCTGTTCAAGCAATGTCATACTTTGCGTTGTCACGTTTAAGTTTTGCCTTAAATAATGGGACAATGAAATGAGCACCTTTCTTGCTTTTCCTGGATCAATTCGAATAAGCGACACAATTGTATTAAGGGTGTTAAATAAAAAGTGTGGACTTATTTGGGCCTGCAGGGCTTTAATTTCTGCTTCTTTTGCCAATTGATAAGCCTTATCTGCATCGGCAAGTTCAAGCTGGTTGCTCATCATCGAGCTCAGCCCGGTAATAAGCTCAATTACGACATTCGTAATCTCTTTCTCAGTTCGAAAATAAAATTTTAACGTCCCTATCGTTTTACCACGTTGTTTAAGTGGGGCAATGACAACCGCACCAAGAGGGCATGCATCAACCCGACATTGGATGGAGTGCTGGTTGCCGGTGACGATCTTTCCTTGTTTAATGGCATCTAACGTAATCTGAGTCTGGATGGGGCTTTCAGGACGGTGATGATCCCTGCCTTGTCCAACATGTGCCAATATTTCAGTTAGGTTTGTCATCGCTACTGCAGTGGTTTGCAATTCATTATGAATAATATGGCAAACCGCATCTGCGGATGAATGGGTAAGCCCGCTCCTTAAGTAAGCAAGAGTCTGATCGGCTATACGCAGTGTTTTCTGTGCTTGAACAGCCCCTGCTTTTTCTTCTTCATTTATCATGCTTTTAATAATTAACAGGAATAAAGCGGAGCCCAATCCATTGGCCACGATCATCGGAATCCCAATAATCTCAACTAATGTAAGAGCCTTTTCAAATGGACGGGCAACAAGTAAAATGACCAGCATTTGAATCGATTCGGCTAATACTCCAATTAAGAAAGCTAACTCCAGCTTTACATGTTTATTTTTTCGATAAAACATGCCGGAAATAATTCCAGCGATAATAGTCGCTAAGCCACAAGCGAACGCTGTAAATCCACCTAAAGTAAACCGGTGCAGCCCCGCAATTAAGCCCGCACCGATCCCGACTTTATAACCACCAAGGAGCCCGCCTAATACGGCACCGATCACCCGTGAATTGGCAATTGCTTCATCTGAGGAAAGATCAGCAGCCCAACGGTTGAATTGCTGACTTTCCGTATCAAGGCTCAATCCTGTATATGTACCAATAATACCAAAGAAGCCAAAGAAAATAATCGCAAGAATTTGCTGCTTGCCCTTTAGCTCCTCCTGGTATATCATATCTCGGAAAAATTTAAATCTTGTTAAAATAAAGGCAATCGTTACAATGATGCCAAGACGTTCCATCATCGTAATCAATAATTCAAACATAATGAAATTCCCCTTTTTGGGTGCTTGTCCCACCCGGAAATTTAACTTTATTCAGCAGAAGTCCCTTACTTATAACTATAATAACAATTATTACAATATTCGTAATTATATTTTGTTGGAGAATGTTTTTTGCGGTCTCATTTCCGGGCTGGGAAATAGGAGTGGAGTGCTTTTATTGTTTATTTTGATAATAGTTTGTAAACCAGCTTACAAATCTCTTAATACCTTCATCGATTGAAATAAGCGGGTGATAATGAATATCCTTTTCCAACTCACTGATATCAGCATAGGTTTCTGCCACATCACCTGGCTGCATAGGCAAAAGAACTTTTTGAGCCTGTTGACCGAGGTGCTTTTCAAGTGTTTCTATAAATCTAGTTAACTGTTCTGGTTTATTATTACCAATATTATATACTTTGTGTGGAGCTGCGGAATCTGCTCTCGGACCTTTTTTCAATAACCGCATGATTGATTCAACTACATCATCAATATAAGTAAAGTCCCGCTTCATATTGCCGTGGTTATAAACATGGATCGGCTTTTGATTGATGATCGCATCGGCAAACGTAAACAGGGCCATATCCGGCCGTCCCCATGGTCCATATACTGTAAAAAATCTCATCCCTGTTGCCGGCAAATTATACAGGTGGCTATAAGTATAAGCCATTAGTTCATTTGCCTTTTTTGTTGCAGCATAAATACTAACCGGGTGATCAACGCGGTCCTCAATCGAAAAAGGTGTCTTTTTATTATTTCCATATACTGAACTTGATGATGCATACAAAAGATGATCAACCTTCCACTTTTTACAGCATTCCAATATATTTGTAAACCCAACAAGATTTGATTGTACATATTGATGAGGGTTTTCCAAGCTGTACCGTACGCCCGCTTGAGCGGCCAAATGGACAATTGTACGGAATTTGTATTGTTCAAAAAGACTTTCTAGTAGTTCCAGATTTTCAATGGAGCCTTTTATAAAAGTAAATTTGGAATAGCCTTTTAAAATAGATAGTCTATCCATTTTTAGTTTTGAATCATAATATTCATTTAAATTGTCGATGCCAACAACAGAATATCCTTCATCTAATAATCTTTTTGACAAATGAAATCCAATAAACCCGGCACTTCCTGTAACAAAAATATGATTACTAGGTTGTTTCACTATTTGATTTACTCTCCTTTCTTTAATCCAAAAAGACTTTCTATATTCCTATGACAAGAAGGTGCTCTATGTATAAGAGATTTGCACATTTGTAAAAATTTTGTAAACCCCAATTTACAAAAATGGTCCATTTCATTATGGAGCTTCTAATGAGGCGGTCTATACACATTTGTTTAAACTCCATAGATTGATAAAAGGTAAACATCCTAAAGAAACTCATAGGAGGAGAAAAATGAGCAAAAAAGATAAGAAGGAGAAAACCGTTAAAGCGGAAAAAACTTCAAAGGTAGAAAAAACTTCAAAAGCAGAAAAAACTTCGAAAACAGAAAAT
>JAEWMK010000316.1 GCA_023457235.1 Bacillota bacterium | reverse complement strand
ATGGTATACAGGCTGTGACATCATTATGGATTGCAGACGGCTCTTACAAAATTATGAGTGGTGGTGGAAGCCCAGAAATGGTAAATAATTCTGAAGAAAAAATGAGGGGACCATGGGGCAGTAGTGCGGAGCCCACTAGCACTAGCACTACTACTAGTACGGAGGATACAGAATCAGAAAGCGCCAAAGGATTAAAAGCTGGTATGGCAATTGCTGTAGGTGGGGGGGCCTTTACTATAGATTCTTTAGATGATGGAGTGCATAGTAATGACAGCATTGAGATAGCTGGTGGCGACTTTAAAGTAGCTACGGGTGATGATGGTGTTCATGCGGATTCATCACTTTTAACAACCGGCGGAAAAATAATGATTTCAAAAAGCTATGAAGGAATAGAGAGTCAACTTATCACTTTTAATGATGGTGAAATTCATGTCACTTCTAGTGATGATGGAATTAATGTTGGCGGTGGAAATGATGGCTCAGGTTTAGATATGCCTCCACAGTTTGAAGGGACAGGAGAGTCTGTTGGTGAAGCGAACAATGAAGCCAACAGTGGAGCTAATACGGGAGCGAGCAACGAGAATGCATCAAAAGCTGTCTCGAATAATGAAACAAAAACTGCTTCAGAGGAAAACAAGCTTATCATCAATGGCGGATATATCACGGTCAATGCAAATGGCGATGGACTTGATTCCAATGGTTCAATAGCTATGACAGCAGGAACCGTCATTGTAAACGGACCAACAAATAATGGAAATGGACCGCTTGATTACAATAATAACTTTGATATGAGTGGCGGATTCCTAATTGCAGTAGGAAGCTCAGGAATGGCACAGGCAGTTTCAGAGGATTCATCGCAACACTCGGTATTGATGACTTATCCTGAAACACAGAAAGCAGGGACGCTTGTTCATTTGGAGGACAGTAAAGGGGAGTCCATTGTGACCTTCGCACCTGAAAAAGACTATCAATCTGTGCTTATTAGTTCACCTAAACTAGAAAAAGGCTCTTCCCATACGATATTCTCTGGAGGGACTTCAACTGGAAAAGATATTGATGGACTTTATAGTGACGGTGATTATCAAGGTGGAACAAAGGTTGTAGCATTTACGATTTCGGACTCAGTAACATGGTTAAATGAATCTGGTATAACTACAGCTAGCAGTCATGGCCCTGGGGGTCCAGGTGGGGATCAAAATCGACCGGGAGGACAAGGAGGAAACCCGGGTGACATGTTTAAGGACTTAGATGAAGCAACGATGGAAAAAGTAAGATCGATTATGGACCAAGAAAGAGCTGGCACCATTACAAGAGAGGAAGCACAAGCTCAATTAACAGAACTAGGTGTGGAGTTTCCTGAAAGAGGGCCGAGACAATAAAAATAATTAAAGGGGAAGGTGCTTTTCATTATAGTATGGAAAAAAGCACCTTCCCCTTGCTTTAAGTATATTATTCTACAAAAGTTACGAACCTATTTGGGTTTCCAATCTATTTCGTACATCTTGAACAACCGATTGCCAATACTTAGGCTCAGTTGTTACTGCCTTTTTGAATGACGCAAACATTGCTTTTTGTTTATCTGGAAAATCCGGGGCATCCTGAGAAGGGAGTTCGGCTCTCTTGTCGGACACGAATTGTTGGACGTCCGGTGACCTTGCTCCCCATACAGCCTTTTCTTCCCCTTTTTCATCAATAAAAATAAAAATTGGAATCGAACGAGACGTCCCGTTTGTTAAATATTGATCCATTAGTTCCAGATTTTCATCACGGATAAGGAATCTCGTCTCAATTGAGGCAATTTCTGCTATCCGCTGCAGAATAGGTACACATAGTGCTGCATCGCCGCACCAATCCGCAGTTAGAGTAATGATTCGAAGGTTGTTATTTTTTAACTCCGAAAAATACTGAACATCTTCGTGATTCAGTTCTAATTCTTTATATACTCCCTCTAACTCAGGCCGATTTACTTGCATGTAATTCACGTATTCTGTAAAAGTCATTCCTTTTGAAAACCAATGATTTAATGGCATAAAGATATAGCCCTCCTTCAATTCCGGTTTTTCCCATTCTAACATATTCTTTATCACTTCTAAATTATCGTGCTCAAGGGAACACTTTTTGAAAATTAAGTGAAAATGTAAAAATTACCACCTTTATTTTACTGAAACTATATTGCGAAAATTCAATTAATTGAATATAATTTCAACTAATACCTTCTTCTTTTTTATCTATGGGTTAGTTTCCAAATTGCACGTTGTACGTAATGTAGTCGTTATCGTTGAAAATGTAGGCACAAAACTTTAGAGACAAAACTGTATAAGTTAAGCAAGCCAGTATCGATTACTTCCGACGGAAATTTTTAGAGGAGGAATGTAGGTTGGGTGTTTGTGAAGAATGTTCTTTAGAGGTTAATGGTAACAGCAAGCAAGGAAGTAAGTTAAAAAAATACCATAGATGAAAATTGGAGGAGAGAAAAATGACAAAAAAGAAATTAAATAAGCGAGTTATTAAAATGATTAAGTCACATATGAAAGAGCAAGAACAAAAACAAGTGAATTGGCAAAAATCAGTATTACGCCAGGAAAATATAAGTTTTAAATAATTGTATTTTGGGAAAACAAGTTGAATAAGAAGAAGGTCAGATAGTTCACTCACACTTGTATAAAATTGGGGTCTACCACAGTCATTATGGCTGTGGTATTTTCATTTTATGGAGACCCCGCCACTCCACCAATGTTATTATGTGAAAAATGTGGAAGAGAAATGTATCCAGAGTTTTATAAAGGATTACATGGCATTGAGTACAAGATATCGGATATTCGCTAGACAAAAAAAGACCGGGATATGCCGGGTTTTTCCAATTGATAAGGGTTTCTTCACTCCTGGTTTCACGGTATTATTTGGTGTAAAATGTAAAATATGGAATTACATATACAATACATATTTTAGAGTACAAGAAGAACAAAGGTGCAAAGCTACCATTTGGAAGGGGGTTGTTTGTAGATGTCAGATTTAAAGGAACGATTGCGCGCTATAAGGGACAAACAGAAGGAACTTACATCTGAATACGAATCAATCGTCACTGCGTATGAATCAATGAATCTCTTAAAGGAAAACGAAGAGATTAAGCGTCAATACGAGGTGATAAAGTCTCAATACTTGAAGATTGAGCAGCTTAACGAAGAAACGATGGAGGAAAATCGGCATTTAAAGGTGGCTCTTCAAGAGCAAATCTGGGATGAAAAACAAAATATCATTAAACTATCAAAGAAAAAACTAGATACGTATTTTGGCAGTGAGTCCGGCAAATCCCGGAATAAGCTCAATGCTTTCGAACGAAGTGTGAAAACTCAAATTCAAAGCCTAAGAGATAAGGCTGAAAAGCTTGTAGGAGATGACAAGAAAGCTATTATTCAAACAATCGATGAAGTATCAAATGATCTTGAGGAGAAACTACGCATCCAACGTCAACAACTGGAATTAAAAGAACGAGAACTTCTCGAAGGTATAAGGGAGGGCTTCGATAACCTTGGTTCAGAAACAATCAATGAAGAGGTTATCCAAGCACGAATGAAGGAAAATCAAATTGAAATGAAGATTGGACTTAATTGGGTAAATAAGCTGGGGATTTTGCTCATTCTTTTTGGTGTGGGAGCAGCTTCGAAGTATTCATATTCCACATGGTTTAATGATTACATGAAAGGCATCTTCTTTTTCCTGCTCGGTGGGCTTTTACTAGTGGGTGGAGAGTGGGCTTATCGCAAGTCGAAGGGGGTCTTTGCCACAGGTTTATTAGGTGGGGGGATTTCTGTTTTATACGCTGCAACTTTCTACAGTTACTTCCTACTGAACATTTTGGATATGATGATGGGGCTCTTACTTTCGGTAGTGGTAACCGTTGTTGCAATCGTTCTTTCACTTCGTTACCAATCTCGGACGATTTGTTCATTTGGTCTCGTAGGCGGATACCTTCCGTTTTTTTCTTATACATTTGTTTTTGGTTTAACAGGTATGGATTACTATGCAGTGATGGGCTATTTATTACTATTAAACCTATCTGTTTTACTCATCTCATTATCGAGAAGATGGAATGTTGTCAATTACATTAGCTTTATATTTCATCTTCCTTCACTGGTTTATCTGGTGTACGTAGCACCTAATGAAATCATTAGCATGATCTATTCACTACTGACTTTTGTAATGTATCTGACAATCACGTTGGCTTATCCATTTAAAAAGAAGCAGGGTCTCCGTATAATGGATGTTGTTTTACTCGGTATGAATACTTTTCTTAGCTGCACCATTTTGTATCTTCTGTTCGAAAAGGCTGGATACGTTGAATTCCGTGGCTTGCTAGCGCTTCTCTTTGCCGTTGTTTATATTGGCTTGGGACAATTTATTGAAAAAGTGATGGCACAAGAAAAAAGTACGATGCTTCTATTTTATGCGACTTCCTTCACGTTTGCGGTCCTGATGGTGCCATTTCAGTTCGGTGTTCAATGGGTGTCGCTTGGATGGTTAATTGAGGGAGTTATCCTACTTATATATGGTTATCGAAGTAAAATAAAACGGATGGAAATAGCAGGTTGGGGCTTATTTCTTATTAGTATAGTTGTTTTTTACGGGCTGGATTTTACACAGATGCTTTTGTCGTATGCGGTTAGTATAGATCTTCATTTGAAATATGCGGCAGTCACAGTGGCGATGCTTTCTGTTACATTTTATTATTTAGGTGAAAGGGCTGAGAATAAAGAATATAGGAATAGTGTAATCGGTGACAATATTTCCCTTTTTAAATATGCGACGTTAGCTAATGTATGGGTCTATTTGCTTTATACAGGAATGAAATTATATGACCATTTGGCTCCAGTACAATTTTATCATTTTGAATTTTATAAGTTTATTCTTGCTGCATTTATCACGATTGGAACAGCTTATTTATTATCGAAAATTCCTTTGATTCAGGATCGGATTGTGACGTATTATCGCATGTTCTTACATGTCATCGGATATTTCATTTGCCTTTACATTACCGTATCATTCCCAGTGTTGGAGATATTCTATATTGATAATTCTTTTTATCATTATTTCGCATTGGGAATTTTAATCGGCTTTCATATCTTTGTGTTATTCAGCGCAATTGATTTGATTAAAATGCTGATACAACGAAACCTTAAAAATATTGAACTGTTACCGCTTATTAGTAGTCTATATATACTTGCAAATATTACAGCCTTTATGATTGTTCAGTTCAGGCTGGGTTTAGAAAATTTATGGTTAAGCATTACTTATTTGATTTTAGCGATTTCTTTCATTCTCTACGGTTTCAAAAGGCATTTTGTTTATATTCGTAGAATTGGCTTGGGACTTTCGTTGCTTTCTACGACGAAGCTTTTCTTATTTGATCTGTCGTTTTTGACGCAAGGCAGTAAAATATTCGCTTATTTCAGCTTCGGTTTGGTCC
>JAEWMK010000315.1 GCA_023457235.1 Bacillota bacterium | reverse complement strand
GCGGTTATCATTGTTTCCTTTACGCTTTTGATCGCCCCTTATATGGCGGTTTATCGTGGTTTTTTCCAAGGCTTCGAGGATATGAAGCCGACTGCGGTTTCACAGGTGATTGAACAATTTGTACGTGTCATCCTCATCCTTAGTATTGCTTATTTTTTAGTAAAAAAAGGAGAGTCGAACGAGATCATTACCGGTGGTGTAATGGTGGGTTCGTCGGTCGGTGCACTGTTCTCACTAATTTATTTACGTACACTTTATACAAAATTCAAAGCTCGTCCACTTGGAATGAAATCTTTTTCAATGAATATATTTAGGCAGTGGGCGAAGAGAATTTTAGCTTTATCGATTCCAATTGCCGTTGGCTCACTCACGATGGCGCTTCTAAATCTTGTCGATTCTGTTACGATTCCGCATGGCCTAACATGGGCGGGAATCCAAACCGAAGAGGTTCAACAACAGTTGGGGATTTATCGCAGAGGTTTATCACTGGTGGGAATTGCATCTGTATTCTCAAGTGCAGTTATTTTGCCTTTAATCCCGACAATTACAAAAGCGATGGCCCAAAACGACGTGGAGCTTGCGAATAATTATATAGTAAGATCCTTAAAATATGCCCATTTAGTATCATGGCCGGCTGCCATCGGGCTTTTAGCCTTAACTATGCCAGTTAACCGTGCGCTTTTCACGGACTTTCAAGGTAGTGACGTTGTCGCCATTATTAACTTCAGTTCAGTTTTTTCATCATTAACGGTTTTAACAACAGGAATTCTCCAGGGGTTAAACCGGTCCAAGCTTGCGGCATGGATTATAGTCATTGGCGCTGTTTTGAAAGGGATATTCAATCTCATCTTTGTGTCTCAAACAGGAATTATGGGAGCAGCCTATGCGACTCTGTTAATTTATGTTCTATTAACGATCGTAAATATTTCGTTTATTTTTCAAACGACAAGATACAACATTTGGCGAAAAGAAACTCTTGTATTTGTAGGTTCTAGTATTATAATGGGATTTGTAGTTTTTGCACCTATGTTTTATTTTACCGTAACGGATTTCTCAAGACTTCAATCGATGCTCTATTTACTAGTTATCGTACCAATTGGTGCGCTCGTTTATGCAATACTAGTGATAGTTGGAAAAGGCCTAAGCAACGAGGAATTGCAGTCATTTCCAGTAATTGGACGCTATATTCGCAAATTACAACGGCACAATTGAGTTAACCTAATACAAATATAAATCGAAATTTATCATAAAAAAAATACTCTTACTAATTTGAGTTGTGGTATAATTTGTTTTGAATGCTAGAAGAGGATCAAATTTTAGGGAATTACGGATTTTTTTGTAAAAATAAATAGATAGATAAAAATTGCGGACAAACCTAGGTTTTAGTGCGATTACAACTAAATTGGCCGCAAAAAAATTAGACGAAAAACGTCTGGGGAGTGCCAAATATGATGTTATTGATTACAGCAATTGTATGCTTTCTCGCATCAGTAGCTCTAACACCGCTAGTTAAAAAATTTGCAATTTATATCGGTGCTGTTGATAAACCAAATCAACGTAAAGTACACCAAAGAATTATGCCACGCTTAGGTGGTCTAGCGATATTCATTAGTATGGTCATCGGTTTTGCGATTGCCCAGCCTTTTGATGATGATATTGCAACATGGCCGATCCTTCTTGGAGCAACGATCATTGTGATTACAGGAATTTTTGATGATCGCTTTGAAATTTCTCCAAAGGTCAAACTGTTAGGCCAAATTTTAGCGGCTGGTGTTGTCATTTATGCTGGTGTTCAAGTGCCTATCATTAACCTGCCGTTCGGAACAACGATCAATTTGGGGATTTTTACAATTCCGTTCACATTACTTTGGATTGTTGGAATAACGAATGCTATTAATTTGATTGACGGTTTAGATGGACTGGCTGCTGGTGTTTCTTCGATCGTTTTAATTACTATTTCTGCAATGGCGATGGTAATGGGGAATACATTCGTCGTAGTTATGGGTACAATTTTATTAGCAAGTACTTTAGGATTTTTAATATACAATTTCCACCCGGCCAAAATTTTCATGGGTGATACAGGTGCACTTTTATTAGGTTTTATGATTTCAGTATTTTCGATTCTTGGATTCAAGAGCATTACGGTTTATTCATTAATTTTGCCAATCATCATTCTTGGCGTACCAATTTCTGATACACTGTTTGCGATCATACGCCGAATCGTGAACAAAAAACCATTATCTGCACCAGACAAATCACACTTGCATCATTGTTTATTACGATTAGGTTTTTCACACCGTCAAACGGTCTTAATCATCTATGCAATGAGCGCATTCTTTGCAATTGCAGCCGTAATGCTTTCAAACTCAACATTATGGGGAGCTACATTAATTATTGCGGTTGTGTTATTGGTGACTCAGTTAGTGGCTGAACGAGTTGGACTAGTTTCAGAAAACTACCGTCCAGTGCATAAACTTTTTAGAAAAATTACGGCAAGCAGTAGAAGATCAGCCTAAATTTGGAGGTTAACTTCCAGCCGAGGGCTTAAGTAAAAAGGGGATAATGGGGGAGAGCTGGCTTCAGCTTTCCCTTTTAATTAGGAAAAAATGAGCCAGAGGGTCGGGTTTTGCGGCCCAGACCGGGCTTAGGGGCGGTTCCGTGTGGTGGGACACAGGGTTGGGAACTCCGGCCCAAAAACCGAGCCAGAGAACCGACCCCGCGGCTCGCCAAAACCGGATCAGAGCGCACAAACCGAGCCAGAGGGTCAAACCGGGACCCCACGGCTCACAACTGGACCAGAGTTCCCGACCTCATGGCTCACCGACCCCACGGGCTCAACCCAACCAGCAAAAACTTCACCGAAGGGATGTAGAACTTTTGAAAAAAGTATTAATGGCCATCGTCGCAATATCGATATTGTTAACAGCACCACTCATTTATAATCGTGCCAAAGTTGAATGGAATAATGATACATATGAAATGATTGTCCCATATGAAGAAATTCGCGAGTTAGCCAATCGTGGACTTGAAACGGATACAATTGTAAAAACGTTATATGATAACGGAGTTCGCGGAGTTTCTTTTGAACCAACAGGGATTCAAGATCTTGTGAAACAAGGACTAGTGATGACGCTGACCAAAAGCGACCTGTTCAGTATGCTCCAAAAGGAAGATGAAAATACGCGTGAAAACCTCCTATACTCTAGAGAGAACGGTTTGTATGTGTTGCTTCGTAATGATTTAGATGATCGTTGGGAAAGTGCGATCGTAAAATCGTTTGGGGACCGGATTGATAAGGTAACGGATCTTCCAATTTTAAAAGGTGAATCGATTTATTTTATTAAAGGTATAAGCAAAGAGGAGCTTACCCGTGGAATGGGTACGGTTGCGAATCCAATTTTAACAAGACCAGTTGGTTTTGATGAGGATTTGATGACTGAATTTGCTTCTTATGGTTTTGAACCGGTTTTCCGAATTGGCAATAATATTAATGAAGACAATGAATATGTTTTAGATCAAATGAAGCAGCTCCAAGATAAGTTGGGCGGTCACAAGATTATTTTTACCGGCAATACAATGCTTGGGGTATCCCCACACGTCGATTTAAAAACGGAGGATGCGGAGCAATATGCGTTAAGACTTGTTAATGAGGGCTTCGTCTTGATGCCAATTGAATTTACAAAGCAGGATGGATTAAATATATACGCAAAACAATTTAAAAATAAAATCGTTCGCCTTCACAGTCTCGACTTTTTCGATGGTCGAGGAGGTTATACGGAGCGTGCAACCCGTGCTGTAAAAGAAAGAAACATTCGCGGCTTGTATGTTCATGTTGCTGATATTAAGAAGTTAGAGGAAGAAACGATTACTGCCGAACAATCATTTGAAGTAGCAACCCAAGAACTAGAAGCTATTACGAGCCAAATGGCGGACAAGCATCAACCAGGAATCGCTCAATCCTATGATGTATTAAATGCTTCAAAATGGATGACAATTGCCGGACTAATCGGTGTCGCCGCGTTTATCGGACTTGCTGCCCTAATGGTTTCTGAAAAAATCGCATTACTTACGTTTGCGGGAATGCTTGTAGTTGCTGTGGGTTACATTGTCACAGGAGCAACTTTATTCTTACAAGCCACGTCATTAATTGTTTCGATCGTGGCTGCAACGTGGGCAGCCATTTCCGGCGAATATATTAATAGTAAAAAAGATATGGTGTTCAAGTTTTTAAAAGGGGCTTTCCTTGCCCTCATCGGTGCCTGGTTTGTCATGTCGCTCCTATACGGCAACCAATTCCTTGTAAAAATTGAAGAATTCAGAGGGGTAAAATTGTTATTCATTTTACCAATCGTGCTGACATTCTTACATGTGATTCGTGATCATGTAAAAGAATTAGCAATGTCGGTTGCTCGTAATTACTATTTCGTAATTGTGGCCGTTATAGCCGCAGGTTTAATGATTTTAGTCGTCCGCTCCGGTAATGATGCCGGTGAAATGGTATCTGGCGCTGAATTAATGTTCCGTCAAGGACTGGAGGATTTATTATTCGTTCGTCCGCGGACAAAAGAGTTTTTAATTGGTTACCCAATTCTTGTTTTGGGAATGTACATTATTTATCAAGGCAAGGGCTGGGAGCAGCGGATCGGTAAATATTTATTAGCCGGCGGTGCGATCGGATTTTTGTCAACCGTTAATACATTTACGCATTTGCACATCCCAATGTACCTTTCGCTGTTAAGAACAGTTTACGGTTGGGTGTTTGGTGCGATATTAGGATTAGTTTTAATCTTCTTGTACAGACTTGCGAAGAAATATTGGCCGACGATTCAGGAGAGGTTGTAGTATGAGGGTTGTATTATCTGGCTATTACGGATTCCATAATGTAGGTGATGAAGCCATTTTGCAGGCGATCATTCATGCCCTAAGAGCTGAGAAAAGTGATATTAAGATAACAGTTTTATCAAATGATCCGGACTATACAAAAAAAACATATGGCGTTGATGCCGTTAATCGTTGGAAGCTAGGCGAGGTTTTTAAGGCTATCCGTACGGCTGACGGTGTCATTAGCGGTGGCGGCAGCTTGCTTCAGGATAAAACCGGCATGAAAAGTGTCCCGT
>JAEWMK010000314.1 GCA_023457235.1 Bacillota bacterium | reverse complement strand
CAAAGAAGATTATGATTAAAGGAACAAAGGTCATTCCGTCTCGTGGAACGGGTGATTTAGCATGGCCAACAGTTGGAGGATATATTTCTAGTCCAATGGGATACAGATGGGGAAGACAGCATAAAGGTATTGATATTGCGAGACCAAGTAACTACACAATCATGGCAGCTGATAATGGCAAAATAGAGTCAGCAGGCTACGATGGTGGTTATGGAAATAAGATTGTCATTAACCATGGCAATGGCATGAAAACATTGTACGGCCATTTATCAAAAATAGATGTGAAAGTCGGCCAAACTGTTTCAAAAGGTCAAAAAATCGGTGTAATGGGCTCAACCGGTAATTCAACAGGAACTCATCTGCACTTTGAAGTATATGAAAATGGTAAATTAGTAAACCCAAGAAAAGCATTATAAAATCATAGAATTTCAGGATAATAGGGCTTCTCGAATGAGCGTGTGTGTGCTGCATTTGAGATAGCCCTTTTTGTCATTGGAATTAATGGGTAATATCCGGGAATATCTTACAAAGTAGGCGTCAAGGGATGCTTAAAAGCCAAAGAAATGGTAAAGTAAAATAGGAAACTTCTGAACGATTATAGGGGAGTGAGTTAGGTGGAAAAGCACATTCTAGTTGTCGATGACGAAATGCCGATAGCAGATATTTTGCAATTTAATTTAGAGAAAGAAGGCTATAAGGTTACTTGTGCTTATGATGGGTTAGAGGCTCTTCGCAAGGTGGAAGAAGTAAAACCGGATTTAATTTTATTAGATATTATGTTACCGCACAAGGATGGAATGGAAGTTTGTCGTGAAGTTAGAAAAAAATATGAAATGCCGATTATTATGTTAACAGCGAAAGATTCCGAAATAGATAAAGTACTAGGGTTAGAGCTTGGGGCAGATGATTATGTAACAAAGCCATTTAGTAATAGAGAATTAATTGCTCGGGTTAAAGCCAATTTACGAAGACATCAACAAGATGCTGATAAAGGCAATGGAGAATTATCAGAGATCGTTGTAGGAGCACTTTCGATCCATCCCGATGCTTATGTTGTCACAAAAAGAGGAGAACAAATTGAACTGACACATCGTGAATTTGAGCTTGTTCATTATTTAGCTAAACATATTGGCCAAGTGATGACTCGCGAGCATCTTTTACAGACAGTGTGGGGATACGATTATTTTGGTGATGTTCGCACAGTTGATGTAACTGTTCGTAGGTTAAGAGAAAAGATAGAGGACATCCCAAGTCATCCATCATGGATCGTCACTCGACGTGGAGTAGGTTATTATTTCAGAAATCCAGATCAGGAGTAGCAGAAATGAAAAAAGTCGGTTTCTTTAAATCGATCTATTTTAAATTTGTATTAATTTATGTTTTGCTCATATTATTTGCCATCCAGGTTATAGGCGTTTACTTTGTTCGTGAACTTGAACAGCAGCTAGTTAATAATTTTACCGAATCGATAAACGAACGGATTAGGTTATTAGTCTATAATATCGGGCAGGAAATGAAGGAAGAACGAAGTGGCAGAACGCTGCAGCTTGAAGACGAAATTAATTTAATTTTGCAGGATTTTCTTTCGGATGATATCACGTCCGTTCAGGTTGCGGATAGCAGCTTTCGAGTCATTGGTATTTCTGACCCATATGATCGAGGAATGATCGGCAGGAGAACAACAGAGGTTCGGATAAAAAAGGCGATCATTGGCGGAATCGAGTCTGAGAATATTTTATTGGATCCCCGAACAGGAAACAGGATGTTTGTAAGGGCAATCCCGATTAAGACGAATGAAGATGTGATCGGTGGCATGTACATCGTCGCCTCAATGGAAAAGGTTTATGAACAAATGCGTGTTATTAATGCAATTTTAGCCTCAGGTACTATTATTGCCCTGGTAATAACCGCGTTATTAGGGGTATTCGTCGCTCGTACGATAACGAGACCGATCGCGGATATGCGGAAACAAGCTCTTGTTTTGGCTGAAGGGGATTTTTCCCGAAAGGTTAATGTATTTGGGGAGGATGAAATTGGCCAACTTGCCGAAACCTTTAACGATTTGACAGATAAACTTGAGATCGCCCAGGAAACAACGGAAGGCGAAAGAAGAAAGCTAAGTACGGTTTTGGCCCATATGTCCGATGGCGTTATCGCAACAGATAAAGACGGATACATTATTTTAATGAATGAGCCTGCGGAAAAGATGCTGAATGTTTCACGTGAAACAGTTTTAAATACATCATCTCTATTAATGCTACTAAAACTTGAAGAAACAGTAACTTTAGAAAAGCTTTTTGATTGTAAGGACTCTGTTTTACTTGATTTTAGTGATATTTATCGAGATAAATATATTTTGCGTGCTAACTTCTCTGTCATTAAAGATGACCATGGTGAATTAACGGGATTAATTACAGTTTTACAGGATGTTACGGAACAAGAAACAATCGACCAGGAACGTCGTGAATTTGTTGCCAATGTTTCACATGAATTAAGGACTCCGCTAACAACAATGCGAAGTTATTTAGAGGCGCTTGCTGATGGTGCATGGGAAAACAAAGACCTTGCACCAAGATTTATCAATGTTACACAGACGGAAACGGAGCGGATGATTCGTCTCGTTAATGATCTCTTGCAACTTTCACGACTGGATAGTAAGGATTATCAATTTGTTAAGAAAAGCATAAACTTCACAGGCTTTTTCCAACAAATTATTGATCGATTTGAAATGGCAAAAGAAGATCAAATTGTTTTCGAAAGAGCTTTTTCGCATCGAGATCGCTTTGTAACAATTGATAAAGATAAGATTACCCAAGTGTTGGATAATCTTATTTCGAATGCATTAAAGTACTCACCTGAAGGCGGAAAGGTGAGATTTGAATTATTGCAAAAGGAAAATATTCTTCATGTAAGAATATCAGACGAAGGTGTCGGCATTCCTAAATCAGACTTGCCAAAAGTATTTGACCGTTTTTACCGTGTCGATAAAGCACGTTCACGGAAAATGGGCGGTACTGGTTTAGGGTTGGCAATCGCGAAGGAAATAATCGAAATTCATGGCGGAGAAATTTGGGCTGATAGTGAAGAAGGAAAAGGAACGACGATCATCTTTACACTTCCTCTTGATAGGCAAAGGGAGGAGGATTGGTCATGAAAATAAGGATTGAAAAAATAAAATCAATAATTCTTGCCTTACTCGTTTTATTAAGTTTGGCTTTGACATGGGGATTGTGGACATTTCAGCCCCAATATGATTTTCGTCAAAAGACAAATAATCTCCAAATGGTTGCAATCGGCGAGAAGCGGCAGTTCAATGAAGTAATCAAACCAACGCAATTTATTTATCACCAGGATGGACTGCATTATGGGGTTACTGATTCCATGTTTACAGATGAACTTTATAAAATGGTGATGGACCTTAATTCATTGGAATATGAACATATCTCTTTTTCATCGCCGGAACAATTGGAATCCATTTTGTCGAAAGAAAGCAGCTTAGAAATGATATTTCCGGTTAACTTACCGATCAATATTTCTAATTATATTATGGGGCCGATAAGACAGGAGTGGGATATTACTTATTTCGATCGTATTATCGTCAGCTTTTCAAAAGATCCTACTCTTTACTTGATCTCATATGCAGCAGACCAGGCGATCAAATTGAAGGTCGAACAAAACGAGGCGGGCGCTATTAATGAGTTACTGCTACTGAGCAATTATAAGAATTCAACCTATTTTACAGTCAGCGGCAACCAAGGACATACTCTATATTTACCGGAACAGAGAATTGCGATAAAGCAGCTTACTTTTTCAACTCAAAATATTTCATCCTCTGATTTTAAAAATGCGTTGTTTAATGATCCTAATACTCTTAAACAATATCGTTTAAATAATGGCGAGGAATCCTTTACCGATGGAACAAGAGCATTAGAAATTTCACAAAATCAAGATATGATGAGATTTGTAAATCCTGCTAATCAGGAAGTGTACGAGCTGGAACCTGAAGAGATGATTTTAAAATCGATCGAGTTTATTAATGATCATTCGGGCTGGACCGATTCATTTGCACTCATGGATTGGAGCAGGGGGGACCATACAGTAAATTTTCAATTAATGGTAAACGGCTATCCTGTCTTTAATGACACGGGTGAAACAATGATCTATGAGTCATGGCGTGATAATGAAGTTTATGAATATGTTCGATCTTTGACTAATTTGCGATTTAGTATAGATAGTGAGCAAAAACGAGTAATCTTACCATCTGGTAGAGAGCTTCTTAGTTATTTAACGCAAGTAAAGCCAAACTTTACATTGAGTTCATTAGAGGCTGCGCTAGTAGGCTATGATTTTTCAAAAGAAAAAGTGAACACAGCTGTCGCTACGGTTAAACCGAAGTGGTATATAAAATATGACGGAAAGTGGGAAGAAATTTATATCCCTAGTACGTCTATTAGTCAAGGAGGAGAAAAGCTTGGATTGGAGTAAAACGAAGACTATTTTTATTCTAATTTTTCTTGTCCTTGATTTGTTTTTAGTATTTCAAATTATTGAGAAAAGAACGACTGCTGAACTTGAATATATTACAGAGTCGACGATTGAAGAACAATTGGAAGCGGATGAGATCACATATATAGATCTTCCGGAAGAAATCGAACGGGAGTCTTATATTACCGGTAAAAGAAAAAGATTTATTTCACCTGATTTGTTAAAACTGACAGATCAAAAAATTTCTTTATTAACTCAGGAATGGATTGTATCAAAGCTGACTCAACCTGTTCCGCTTCCAAATACAGATATCGAACCATTTTTGCAAGGCTTTCTAAAAGAACATGTGATTTCAGGCCATTCTTATAAGTATTGGGGTTGGAATAAAAAAATCAATAAGCTGATCTTTTTCCAAACCTACCGGGGCAGACCTTTATATTTCAATGAGAACGCGATGCTTTCGATTCAGTTAAATGAAGACAATGAAATTATCAGCTATGAGCAAACGATGTTGACGAATATAAAGGAAATTAAAGAGGAGGGGTCCAATCAAGAAATTTTACCTCCTCTTAAAGCAATTGAAAATTTATACCATAACGATTATTTGACATCTGGTGGACATATAACCAAGGTAGAATTAGGATACTACAAAAATGTTCCATTATCAGGTGATGTTCAAATATTCGTTCCGACCTGGCATATCGTTGTGGACAATAAAGAAGACTTTTTTGTCAATGCCATCGACGGACAAGTACTTGAATTAATTCAAACTGGAGTTGGAGAAAATGAGTTTGCATTTTAGTGTACTCGCCAGCGGCAGTACAGGAAACGCCTTTTATATAGGAACAGATAAAGCAAAATTGCTTGTAGATGCAGGCTTTAGCGGGAAACAAATGGAGCAGCTAATGGATACTGTTAACCTTGACCCAAAAGAGTTGGATGGATTATTAGTTACTCATGAGCATAGCGACCATATTAAAGGGTTGGGTATATTAGCCAGAAGGTATAAATTGCCGATCTATGCGAATGAGAAAACATGGAAAGCGATGGAGGGATTAATCGGCGCCATCCCAACAGAGCAAAAATTCATCTTCGATGTTGGGTCTGTTAAAACATTTGCTGATATTGATGTGGAGTCATTTGGCGTATCCCATGATGCAGCAGAGCCCATGTTTTACTGCTTCCATAGTGGAGGGAAAAAGGTAACTTTAGTAACAGATCTAGGATATGTAAGCGATCGAATAAAAGGGACAATTCGCAATTCAGATGTTTTTATTTTTGAAGCCAATCATGATGTTGAAATGTTAAGAATGGGACCCTATCCTTGGAATGTAAAACGCCGCATCCTAAGTGACGTCGGCCATGTTTGCAACGAAGATGCCGGCCTTGCCTTAGCAGATTGCATCGGTGATAAAACAAAGCGTATTTATTTGGCACATTTAAGTAAAGATAATAACATTAAAGATTTGGCAAGAATGTCTGTTGCACAGACATTGCAGGAAAAGGGATTTGCTGTCGGTGAAGACTTCAAGCTGTACGATACAGATCCAAAAGTCCCCACAAAACTGGCGGTTGTTTAGGTAGAAAAGCGGAAGCGCATGTGAAAAATAGGAGTAGTAACAGCCTAGATCGCACATCCTAGAAATATCATTCATCAGCGAAAGGATTGGTGAATCTAAGTGGGATATATTAATGAGGATTATGAAAACAGAAGACAGAAAGGCAGTCGGGGAGGATATTTTATAGCATCACTGGTTGGAGCAATTTTAGGGGCATTAATTATCATTTTTACAATTCCAACTTTATTGAAATATGATGTTCTCCCTTATAACTTAATACCGAAGGGGGCTACGACTGAGCAGGCATCTGAAGCCGCAAATCAGGGTGGATTACCTGGGACATTCCAAACCGTAAACGTAAATGTTTCATCTGCAGTCACGGATGCTGTTCATAAAGTATCAGATGCCGTAGTCGGTGTTATTAATATTCAGGAAACTGGATTTTGGCAAGACACCAGTGAGGCAGGGACTGGATCAGGCGTTATTTACAAAAAGGAAAATGGCAAAGCCTTTATTGTAACGAATCACCATGTTATTGCAGGGGCGACAACTGTTGAGGTCAGCTTAAGTAATGGAGAACGTGTGCCAGCAAAAGTGCTAGGCAGTGACGAATTAATGGATTTAGCTGTTATCCAAATTGATGCTGGTCCAGTTAAGGCGGTAGCTGAAGTCGGTACATCAGAAAACTTAGTAGTCGGAGAGCCTGTGCTAGCAATAGGAAACCCGCTTGGGCTACAATTTTCCGGGTCCGTTACCCAAGGTATTATAAGTGGTGTTGAAAGAACAATTCCTCAAGACTTTAATAAGGATGGAATACCCGATTGGCAGTCAGAAGTTCTTCAAACGGATGCAGCAATCAACCCTGGTAACAGTGGTGGAGCACTAGTTAATATACAAGGACAGGTTATTGGAATTAACTCGATGAAAATTGCCGAGAATGCCGTTGAAGGTATTGGCTTAGCGATACCGATAGATAGCGCAATCCCAGTAATAGAAGACCTAGAGAAATTCGGGGAAGTTCGTCGTCCATTTATGGGAGTAGGCTTGAGATCATTAAATGAGATCCCTAGCTACCACTGGCAAGAAACATTAAAGTTGCCTAAAAATGTTGATAAAGGTGTTTTCCTTGTAAGTATTATGCCAAACTCTCCAGCTTCTATTGCTGGCTTAAAAGAGCTAGACGTGATTGTAGAGCTGGATGGTAAACCAATCGTCGATGTACTCGAGTTGCGAAAACATTTATACATTGATAAAGAGATCGGCGATTCTATGGAAGTAACCTATTATCGCGAAGGAAAGAAATTCACAACTACAATGAAATTAACTCAGGAAGAGACATACTAAGTTAAAAACGAAACAATAAAAGAAAAAAGGGGGATCAATAATCCACAAGTTATTACCAATGTGGATAAATTGATCTCCTTTTTTTGATGGAATAGGATTGTGGATTATGTCTAATCATGTAAAATAATTGATAGTGGTTTTGATAGTAAAATTTGTGGATAGAGGGTGAACAAGGATGATTAAATGCTGTGAAGAACACGTTGAATTAGCGTTAGATATAATAGTTGATGAATATGAGGTAGCGCCTACTATAGAGAAGATTGAAGGAAATGACTTATCAACAACCTGTGAATATTGTCAAAATACCGCAGTATATGTTGTGTCGAACTAATATTCGTCCACAAGATGCAGATATGACTTTGTGGATATGTGGATAATTTTTGTGGATAACTTGTTTATAGCAGGGGGACAAATGTGAATATCTCAATTTTCAGTGTTGGCAAACTAAAAGAGAAATATTTGAAGCAGGGGATCGATGAATATTTAAAAAGATTAGGATCTTATGCAAAAGTAGAAGTCATCGAAGTAGCGGATGAAAAAGCACCGGAAAACTTAAGTGAAGTTGAAATGGAACAGGTGAAGGACAAAGAAGGAGAACGCATCCTTGCGAAAATTTCCGATGATACGTATGTCATTATTTTAGCAATCCAAGGAAAAATGCTCTCCTCTGAAGAGTTAGCAAGGGAAATTGACCAACTGGCTACCTATGGTAAAAGCAAAATTGCATTTGTCATCGGCGGCTCATTAGGATTAAGCAAGGCGGTCGAAAAGCGGGCCGACTACGCACTGTCATTTTCGAAAATGACCTTTCCTCACCAATTGATGCGGCTGGTGTTGGTGGAGCAGATTTATCGGGCTTTTAGGATTAATAGGGGGCAACCGTATCACAAGTAAGTGAGGTTTTTTAGCCAAGTGACAACACGGTAAAAACGGTACTTTCTCAACTAGTCGGGAAAAAGATGCTGATTCCCGCATGGGGGATCATGAGGGTCCACTCTTATCGATTGGGGGATTAGGTTGAACTCCCAATCTGATGAATAGCCGGACAAATTTCGCTTAATTAGTAAATCGCATTGAAAATAGCCAAAATAGACGGAGAGATTCCGTCTATTGACTCAAAAAACGTGAAAATGGAGGATTTTGATTTGCATAATCGGAAAACCTTCCCTTATACCTCCCGAAATAAGCTCAATTCTACATTATAACCGAAAAATCTCCGCTTATTTTAGTTTCCTGTTTCTCTGGTAACTCAATTAAGGACATGCCTTCTTATTTAAGAGAGGTGTGAGGAGGGTTTTGTTTTCCGATATGTGCATTTCGCATTATTGATATTCAAAATCCAGAAGAACCTCAATTTGATTTATAACGGTGAGCCATACCATAAATTGATGCAGTTTTATGTTATTTATGTTATTTCTTTACTTATTGTTTTAAGTGGACCTAAAGGTTAAAGGTGCACAATCTTATACTACTAGACGAAGATAGACATCGGCCCCTGGCACAATCGTTGCCTTTTTAACATGTATTAGAGGTTCTTCACAACCAGGCACCTGGGATGGCAGTTGAACATAAATATTGTAGTTTCCAGGTGGAAGATTAATAAGACGGAACATTCCATCCGACCCGAAACAGTCCTCAACGGGTGGCCTTAGTAGATTAGATTGTCCGTTAGATACCTCGTCAGGATGAGAAATACCTTCTCCAATCAGGATATTCGTTTTCGTAAAGTATTGGGCAACAATCTTACCTTGTTCTGTTCGTGCAATTACTCGAGCCCCCGCTATTGGCAGTCCTTCTTGATTGACAACTTGACCATAAAAACAACCGAACCGAGTTCTTTCAGGCGGCCTTTTCTTCTTTTTAGATGGCTTCTTCTTTTTGCTGGATTTCTTCTTTTTCTTTCCTGAGGTATTTTCAGTTGTTTCAGTAGCTATAGCTTCAGACTCCATGAGATTGGTCGTATTGAATTCAGACGTCGTAGATAACCCTTGAGCGGTATTGGCAGAGTTCATTGCTAATTCCCCAACTTCAGTGTCTCCAGTTGTTGCTGACAATATTGGAATCCTAGAACCAAATGTTTGATTGACCGCATTTGTTGCATCTAATAAACCATACCCAAAAAAGGAGGTCCATTCTTTTGTATCGGAATTAATCATGTTTGCTCCTCTTTGCATGAGCTGGACGACTCCCTGGTTTGTTAGATTTGGATAAATCGCAAATAGCATGGCAGCCAGCCCGCTGACAAATGGGGTGGATTGAGAGGTTCCATTAAAAGTGTCATAGTTTTGCAAGGAATCTGGAGCAGGATAGGT
>JAEWMK010000313.1 GCA_023457235.1 Bacillota bacterium | reverse complement strand
GAGCATTTTACGGGCCAAGTACCGCTTGTTTCCGGAGAATTAGGTGAAGATTTTACATATTATTTTGTAGCATCAGAACAGGTTCCCTCTGCTGTGGGCGTCGGTGTGTTAGTAAATCCCGACCATTCCATTTTGGCTTCAGGAGGATTCATTATTCAATTAATGCCGGGAACAACGGATGAGACAGTTGAAATAATTGAAAATCAAATAAATTCGATTCCACCAATTTCAAAGTTAATACAAGAGGGTTTAACGCCAGAGGAAATTCTCGAAAGACTGCTTGGAGATATCAAAATCCTAGAGAAGATGCCGGTTTCCTTTACATGCAGCTGTTCAAAAGAAAGGCTGGCCAATGCAATCGTAAGCTTAGGACCGGATGAAATTAAAGCGATGATTGAAGAAGATGGCAAGGCCGATGCACATTGTCATTTTTGTAATGAACAATATCATTTTACAAAAGAAGAATTAGAAGAGCTTTATGAAAAAACAAGATAAGGTTTAAGTTCCGGAAATGGTGAATTTTAGGGAAAATTGATGATTAAAACTAATTGACAATTATCTGAAAAATTGGTACGGTTTTATTATACTAATCACCAATAAATTTACTCGGAATTGGAGTGGAAGAAGATGCGCGTTGCAAATTCTATTGTAGAACTAATAGGTTATACACCGATTGTTAAATTAAACCGATTAACTGATGATAATGCTGCAGATGTATATGTGAAATTAGAGTATTTTAATCCAGGAAGCAGCGTGAAAGATCGTATTGCATTAGCGATGATTGAAGCAGCCTTAGAAAAAGGGGATTTAAAAGAAGGCGATACTATTATTGAGCCGACTAGTGGCAACACTGGTATTGGTCTTGCAATGGTAGCGGCAGCAAAAGGCTTAAAAGCTGTACTTGTTATGCCTGATACAATGAGCCTTGAAAGACGCAACCTATTACGTGCATATGGTGATGAACTTGTCTTAACTCCTGGTGCAGAAGGTATGAAAGGCGCAATTGCCAAAGCTAATGAACTAGCAAAAGAAAACGGATATTTCGTTCCACAACAGTTTGAAAATCCGGCAAATCCACAAATTCATCGTGAAACAACAGGTAAAGAGATTGTTGAACAGATGGATCAACTTGATGCCTTTATTTCTGGTATTGGTACTGGTGGTACAATTACAGGTGCAGGAGAAGTTTTAAAAGAAAGATTCCCTGAAATTAAAATCTATGCCGTAGAGCCAACTGATTCACCTGTATTATCTGGAGGTAAACCAGGTCCTCATAAAATCCAAGGAATTGGAGCAGGCTTCGTTCCTGAAGTGTTAAACACAAAAGTTTATGATGAAATTATCAAAATTAATAACGAAGATGCTTTTGAACACGCTCGTCGTGCCGGTCGTGAAGAAGGCGTTCTATGCGGAATTTCCTCAGGAGCTGCAATTGCGGCTGCTTTAAAAGTTGCCAAAGAACTTGGAAAAGGAAAGAAAGTGTTAGCGATCCTGCCTGACAACGGAGAGCGTTATTTAAGTACTGCTTTGTATCAGTTTGAAGACTAATAATTTTTTGTTAGTAGAAAAGAGAAAACAGTCCTTTTCAAATTTAGGACTGTTTTTTTATGGAAAAATTTATTAAAATAAAATAGTTGAGATTAGAAAAGTTGAGCCCGAGGTGAGCAGAGTGATTTTAATGATTGATAATTATGATTCTTTTACGTTTAATTTAGTTCAGTATTTAGGGGAAATGGGTCAGGAGCTTGTTGTGAAGCGGAATGATGAAATCAGTATTAATGAAATTGAGGAAATGAATCCAGACTTTTTAATGATTTCACCTGGACCATGTACACCGGACGATGCGGGAATAAGTTTGGATGCAATCCGGACATTTGCCGGAAAAGTCCCGATCTTTGGTGTTTGTCTTGGCCATCAGTCTATTGCCCAAGCTTTTGGCGGAGACGTGATCCGTGCCGAACAATTAATGCATGGCAAAACATCTGATATTTATCATGACGGGAAAACCGTATTTGCGGGATTAGAGCAGCCTTTCTCTGCTGCGAGATACCATTCATTAATTGTGAAAAAAGAAACGTTGCCGGCTTGTTTTGAAATTTCAGCGTGGACAAAGGATGATGAAATCATGGCCATCCGACATAAAGAATTACCGATTGAAGGAGTACAATTCCACCCTGAATCGATTATTACATCCTATGGTAAAGATATGCTTCGGAATTTTATTGAAACGTATGGAAAGAATGTACAGCCAGATGAACAGGTGGAAGCATAAAACTGGTTAACTTTGATTTAGTGTTATAATAATAAAGAGTGAAACGAGGCCAGATGCTTTAGCAAATGGTCTTTCACTGTTTCCGTACTCGTATGTATTGTAAAATGAAAGGTTTGGATAGAATGGAAAATATACCATTATACATAATGTGTGGCGATGTGCGTCTTGATATGAATAGCAAAACATGGATTATGGGTATTTTAAATGTCACCCCAGATTCCTTTTCAGATGGAGGCCGATACAATAATGAAGAGGCTGCCCTCATGCAGGTTGAGAGGATGATAAATGAAGGTGTTGATATTATTGATATCGGCGGTGAGTCCACAAGACCCGGCCACGAAAAAATAAGTGATGAAGAAGAAATAAGCCGTGTCGTGCCTGTTATTAAAGCATTGAAAAAGAGATTTGATAAACCGATCTCTATTGATACATATAAATCTGAGGTTGCCATACAAGCATTGGAAGCCGGTGCGGATATTATTAATGATATTTGGGGAGCGAAAGCAGATCCAAAAATGGCTGAGGTTGCCGCCCGGTACCAAGTTCCAATCATCCTAATGCATAACCGGGATAATATGAATTACCGGAACTTAATGGAGGATATGATTTCAGATTTACGGGAAAGCATTACGATTGTAAAAAATGCAGGTGTTCCAGATGAAAAGATTATCCTTGACCCGGGCATCGGCTTTGCTAAAAACTATGAGCATAATTTAGAGGTCATGCGAAATTTAGACAAGATTGTCGATATGGGCTACCCGGTTCTACTTGCCACATCAAGAAAAAGATTTATAGGCACAGCCCTAGACCTACCCGTAGACGAGCGCGTTGAGGGGACAGGGGCCAGCATCTGTCTTGGAATTGAAAGAGGCTGTCATATGATTAGGGTACATGATGTTAAAGAAATGACTAGAATGGCAAGAATGATGGATGCGATGTTAGATAAACCGGGTGCGCGGGGGGTGTCAAATGGATAAAATCTATTTGAATAAAATGGAGTTTTATGGCTATCATGGAGTTTTACCAGAAGAAAATAGGCTTGGGCAACGGTTTGTTGTTGATCTTGAATTGGAGTTGGATTTAGCGAAAGCCGGCCAAACCGATGACTTACATGAAACCGTAAATTATGCTGAAGTTTATGAAATAACAAAGGAAATACTTGAAGGTAAGCCCTACCAGCTTATTGAAAAGGTGGCGGAACTATTAGCCGCTAATTTACTTGCTACTTTTTCAAAGATAGATTATTGTACTGTAAAACTTATTAAACCAGATCCGCCTATTAAGGGGCATTACAGATCTGTTGCTGTTGAAATTCGAAGGGGAAGAAAATGAATAATATTGTTTATCTCGCACTTGGCACTAATCAAGGAGACCGTGAAAATTTCTTACTAACCGCAATTAAATTATTGGATGATAGTTCGCATATTTCCTTAATGGATCATTCGTCTATTTATGAAACAGAACCAGTTGGCTTTACAGAACAACCGAAGTTCCTTAACATGGTTATCAAGCTTAAAACCTCGTTAACAGCACACGAATTATTGGAATTAACGCAGAAGCTTGAAAAGGATCTTGGCAGAAAAAGAGAGATTCATTGGGGACCGCGGACAATAGATCTTGACATTTTACTCTTTAATGACGAAAATATAGAGTCGGAGGAATTAAAGGTTCCTCATCCAAGAATGTTTGAAAGAGCTTTTGTGATTGTTCCATTGTTGGAGATCAATAATGGTATTTTAAATCAATTTAAAATAAATGCTGATAGTCTGACAGAAGATAAAGGTGTATCATTATATATTGAGCGAGAAAAAGTACTCCGATTGTAAAGAGGTGAAGGTAATGTTTAAAATAGGCGATATTGAACTAAAAAATCAAGTTGTTTTAGCACCAATGGCAGGAGTATGTAATGCGGCATTTCGTTTAATTGTAAAGGAATTTGGAGCTGGATTAGTTTGCGCAGAAATGGTAAGTGATAAAGCAATCCTCTTTAAAAATGAAAAAACAATGGACATGCTTTTTATAGATGAGCGCGAGAAACCTTTGAGTCTGCAAATCTTTGGCGGCGAAAAAGAAACACTTGTAGAAGCAGCCAAATTTGTTGAGAAAAATACAACAGCAGATATTATTGATATTAATATGGGTTGCCCGGTACCTAAGATCATTAAAAGTGATGCAGGTGCTAAGTGGCTTTTAAATCCTGAAAAAATATATGAGATGGTTGCAGCTGTAGTTGATGCAGTAGATAAACCTGTTACTGTCAAAATGCGAATGGGCTGGGACGATAACCATATATATGCGATAGAGAATGCTCAAGCAGTTGAACGTGCTGGTGGGCAAGCAGTGTCATTACATGGCCGCACCCGTGTACAAATGTACGAAGGTACAGCTAACTGGGATATTATTAAAGATGTAAAATCAGCCGTAAATATACCGGTTATCGGGAATGGGGATGTTAAATCCCCTGAAGATGCTAAGCGAATGCTGGATACAACCGGATGTGATGGAGTCATGATCGGACGTGCGGCCCTTGGAGATCCTTGGATGATCTATCGGACAGTCCATTATTTAGAAACGGGAGAGTTAATGGCACCGCCGACTCCTGAGGAGAAAGTTAAGGTTTGTATGCTCCATGCTGATCGCCTGATTAAGCTTAAGGGTGAAAAAGTAGGAATCATGGAAATGCGGAAGCATGCTGCTTGGTATTTAAAAGGACTTCGTGGGAACGCTAAGGTCCGCACTGCTATAAATGAATGTAATACAAGAGCAGAATTAGAATCTTTATTACAGGAATATGTTTCATTCCTGGAACAAAGAGATGATGAAGGTATTCTAGTTGGATAAGCTTTAATTTTATTCAGCACTACTGAATAAAGTTAAAGCCTTCCGGCGGATGCCTCAGATTTTAAAAGGTAGTTATTCGAGCAAGCTCGAAAAAAATCTGGGCACAAATACGCCAAGGCGTATTTGATTGCTGAGCTGATGCTGCCAGTATCTCTGGCAGTTTTTTTACATATTTTTTATAAAATGATTTGGAGATGATGAAATGAGTCAGGAAGAATTAAATGACCAGCTGTTGGTGAGACGCGAAAAGTTAGCCCAATTTAGGGATACAGGAATTGATCCTTTCGGAAAAAGATTTGAAAGAAGCGATACTACTAAGAGTTTAAAAGAACAATATGATCAGTTTACAAAAGAAGAATTAGAAGAAAAATCTAGTGTTGTCTCTGTTGCCGGTCGTATAATGACAAAACGCGGTAAGGGAAAAGCAGGCTTTGCCCATATCCAGGATCTAAATGGACAAGTTCAAATCTATGTTCGTCAGGATGCTGTAGGCGAAGAACAATATGATCTTTTTGATAGAGCCGATCTTGGTGATATCGTTGGTGTAAGTGGAGTTGTATTTAAAACAAACGTTGGAGAATTATCGATCAAAGTCAAAGAATTCACGTTTTTATCGAAAGCACTTCGCCCATTACCTGATAAATTCCATGGTTTAAAAGATATTGAGCAACGTTATCGTCAACGTTATCTTGATCTAATTACGAGCATGGAAAGCAGAGAGACTTTTATTACTAGAAGTAAAATTTTGCAATCAATGCGTCGCTACCTAGATGATAGAGGCTATCTTGAAGTTGAAACACCAATGATGCATTCCATTGCAGGTGGAGCGGCTGCAAGACCGTTTATTACTCATCATAATGCCCTTGATATGGAGCTATATATGCGTATTGCAATCGAATTGCATTTAAAGCGTTTGATTGTTGGTGGGCTGGAAAAGGTATATGAAATCGGTCGTGTATTCCGTAATGAAGGAGTCTCAACACGACATAATCCGGAATTTACGATGATTGAACTTTATGAGGCATATGCGGATTTTAATGATATTATGGACCTTACAGAGAACATGATTGCTCATATTGCAAAAGAAGTTCTTGGTTCTACTACAGTTCAATATGGAGATTATGAAGTCAACTTAGAACCAAAATGGACTCGTCTTCATATGGTAGACGCAATAAAACAGTATGTTGGTGTCGATTTCTGGAAGAAAATGAGTGATGCAGAAGCGCGAGCACTGGCTAAAGAGTATAATATTGAAATAAAAGATAATATGACTTTTGGTCACGTTGTGAATGAATTCTTTGAGCAAAGAATTGAAGAAAAATTAATTCAACCAACATTTATTTACGGACATCCAGTGGAAATTTCACCTTTAGCTAAGAAAAATGATGAAGATGAGCGCTTTACTGATCGTTTTGAGCTGTTTATTGTGGCTCGTGAGCATGCTAATGCATTTACAGAGTTAAATGATCCGATTGATCAAAAAGAACGGTTTGAAGCACAGTTAAAAGAAAGAGCAGAAGGTAACGATGAAGCTCATATGATGGACGAGGATTATATTGAGGCTATGGAGTACGGTATGCCTCCTACAGGTGGATTAGGTATTGGAATAGACCGTCTAGTAATGCTATTGACAAACTCTCCGTCGATTAGAGATGTATTATTATTCCCGTTAATGCGTCACAGAGATTAATTTATAAACAATAATTATTTTGAAATATAGGGACATCCTAGTTAGAGGCAAATGCATAAACTAACTGTGGGTGTCCTTTTTATATTAATATTTTTTGAAAAAGTACTTGATCTTTGTTTTTAAACCTGATATATTTATTTTCGTTGTCACGAAAAAACACAGAAAAACATGTGATAAATAATGTTGACAACTGACTATCGTAATGATATATTATGAAGGTCGCCATTAAAAATAATGTCGAAACAAGCAGTTAAAAAAAGTTGTTGACTTCCGCGAAAGAAGATGTTAAGATAAATCTTGTCGCTGAAAACACGACGAACGAAATGATCTTTGAAAACTAAACAAAATGTCAAGCGTGCTAATAAAGTTGAACTTGAAGTTCAACAAGCAAGTCAGTATTAATTTTGAGCAA
>JAEWMK010000312.1 GCA_023457235.1 Bacillota bacterium | reverse complement strand
AGGCAGAAGATTACTTGGAATTACCAGACATTATGTACAACACCATACCGGTACTACTAGACAGCAAAGCTGAAAAAGCGTACAAGCAACTAGAAGAGGAAATGCTGTTACAAGTGGATGAGGCCACCATTGATGCAGGATCAGCAGCCGTGTTAACCAACAAACTACTGCAGCTGTGCAATGGCGCGGTCTACGACGAAGATAGAAATATTGTCGACATTCACAACTGCAAAATTGAAGCCTTTTTGGAACTGATTGAAGGCCTAAATGGGAAGCCAGCATTAGTCTTTTACAACTTTCAGCACGACAAAGAGCGTATAAAAAAAGCGTTGGCCAAAATGCATTTAAGGGTTCGAGAGTTAAAAACACCACAGGATGAGACTGATTGGAACAATCGACAAATTGATATTTTACTAGCCCACCCAGCTTCCGCTGCCTACGGGCTAAACCTGCAGCAAGGTGGAAATCACGTGATCTGGTTCGGATTGAACTGGAGTCTTGAACTATATCAGCAAGCTAACAAGCGCCTTCACCGCCAAGGACAAACAGAAAAGGTTATTATTCACCATCTGACTGTTGAAGGCGGTGTCGATGAGGATGTGGTGGTAGCCTTAGCAGATAAAACAAGTACCCAAGATCGATTAATGGCAGCACTGAAAGCAAGAATAGAAAAAGTGAAAGGTGAATAATCCCAAGCGGTTGGGAATTTGAGATAGGGGTGAAGCAAGTGCCAAGATCAGAATCAAAATGGATGGAAAAGGTAGCAGCTGTAGCTGTTAAAACAGCTTTGGAATTTCTTGAAAAAGAAAATAAAGATCGAGAAAAACGTAAGCATGATAGACGATTGAGAAATATTAAACTGCTTCTTAGAAATTACAGATCCTTTGTAAATCACTGTCAGGATATAAAACTGGATATCCAAATTCTGAATGACAGATTAGAATTAGAGGAACTAGATACCGATGAGTTTGCCATTGAATCTATCAAACGTAGCAAAGAACGGACGTTGGTAATGGTTAGGTTTATTAATCAAATGATGAACGTCTATAAGATTATGAGCGAACAGTCGCATCAACCAGAAGACTATAGACGGTATCAAGTCGTTTATGGAATGTATGTATCTGAAGACAGACTAACTGTAGATGACATTAGTGCAATGCATAACATTAGCAGAAGGACGGTCTACGTCGATATCGATAAAGCGTGTGAAACTTTATCAGTACTGATGTTTGGAATTGACGGGATTAAATTATATAGATAGATTGTCATTGCAAAAAGACTGCACACACGATGCAATACAAATGTGATAAAATGATAGTGTGGAAAAATTATAAATTTGTAACAGAGAGGTAATGGCTATCGCTACACGCGGTTAGGCGTTGCCTCTTTTGTTACTTAGGAGAGAAGGAAATGAGGCTCAACAAGTTATTTGTTTGTAGCATCGCTTTATTAACAATGTATGGTGCAATGTTTCACCCATGCATTGAAGAGCAACCACTAAGGACTAGAGATCATAAGTTATTGTCATAACATCGTTCCTTCCGTGTGTGACGGAAAACACGCATCTGGTTGGTATATCTTATTGTTTAATTCAATGTGCTAGTTCGACTCTTCCTTCCGGTCGAACCATGCACGGAGGGAATGAGGCGCCTAAAAGGGGGTGATAACTTTGGCAAAGTTAACCGATAAGCAGAAACGATTTGTTAATGAATATTTGATTGATTTCAATGGCACCCAAGCATATATACGTGCTGGGTATAAGGCTACAAGTAATAAAGTAGCAGAAGCAAATGCGAGAAAATTACTCGCAAAACACTCGGTGCAAGAATATTTAAATGAGCGTCAAGATGCGCTGCAAAAGCGTACGGAAATAACCCAGGACAAAGTGTTAAAAGAACTTGCGAAAATTGCATTTGCAAACGGTGCTGACTTTGCCAAGGTTGTCACTAAAAAAACGAAAAGGGATCAACAAGAGATCGAGTATCAGCAAGTAGAAATACCTGATACGGATTCTTTACCAGAAGATAAAAGATCAGCAATAGCGAGTATCAAAGAAACAAAGTACGGTATCTCCGTAGAGTCTCACGATAAGGTTAAAGCCTTGGAGCTGATCGGAAGGCATTTAGGGATGTTCAAGGACAAAGTTGAGCTGACAGGTGACGTGAATGTTCATAACCCGTTTCAAGAATTAACAACCGAAGAATTGAAAAAGTTAGCGAGCATGGACGATAGTTCGTAAAATGTTCATTTTACGTAATAATCTATTAACCTATAACCCTTAAGAAATGTTGATATATCAATGTTTTATATTAGCACACTAGTAAACTTGAAAACCCAATGTCCATTTATACAAGATATTCATCGAAAATCTGTATAGATATTCATGTTATTTGCATAGTTATTCATGATTAAATAGAAATAGTTAAAGAAAAGGAGGCGCTGTTTTTGGTGATAACTGAAGATATTAAACTACAAGCAAAAATTGAACTTGCAAAACGTGAGTTCTTTTTTTATTGCAATTTAAAAGCGCCTGACTTTTATAAGCTTAATCGAAAATACCTGGAAACTTTTTGCAGTGATTTGCAATCATTTTACGAGGGAGAAGAACAGGTCTTAATTGTGAATATGCCGCCTCGCCACGGAAAGTCACGAACGGCTGGGTTATTCGTTGAATGGGTTTTGGGAAAAAACAACACTGAAAAAATTATGACAGGGTCCTACAACGAAACGCTTTCCACGATGTTTTCAAAGAATGTTCGAAATAGCATCTCGGAAGAAAAAGCGGATAGGTATAAACCAGTCTACAGCGACATTTTCCCAGATACTAGGATTAAACGCGGTGATGGAGCTATGAATCTTTGGAGTTTACAAGGTGGGTATAACAACTATCTTGCTACGTCTCCAACAGGTACAGCAACGGGGTTTGGTTGTTCTTTGCTTATTATTGACGATTTAATCAAGAATGCTGAGGAAGCATATAACGAGAATGTGAAAGAAAAACATTGGGACTGGTTTACGAATACCATGCTTTCACGTTTAGAAGAAGGCGGTAAAATCATTATCATCATGACGAGATGGGCAAGTGATGATCTGGCGGGTAGGGCGCTTGAACATTATCAAGAACAAGGGACAAAGATTAAGCATATTTGCATGAAAGCCTTGCAAGATGACGGGACCATGCTATGTGATGAAGTGCTTTCTAAACAGTCATACGAGGCCAAAACAAAAGCAATGGGGCTTGATATTGCTTCTGCTAACTACCAACAAGAGCCGATCGACATTAAAGGTCGTTTGTACAGCTCCTTTAAAACATATGAGAAGCTTCCAATGGACGCGAACGGGAATTTGCTATTTACATCGATTCGAAATTACACGGATACTGCCGATACAGGCGACGATTATTTATGTTCTATCAACTATGGGGAGTACAACAATGAGGCTTATGTGCTAAACCTCCTTTACACGAAAGATGGTATGGAAATCACTGAACCGGCAACAGCTAAAATGTTACATGACGATAAGGTGAATATAGCCGATATTGAAAGTAATAACGGCGGACGCGGATTTGGAAGAGCTGTAGAACGGCTATTACTTGAAAAGTACAAAAGTAATAAAACTAAAATTAATACGTTCCATCAATCAAAAAATAAGGTTGCACGAATTATATCGAATTCAACATGGGTAATGGATCATATTTATTTTCCAGTTAATTGGCGTGATAGGTGGCCAGAATACTACGAGGCTATGACGAAGTACCAAAAAGAGGGTAAGAACAAACACGATGATGCTCCCGATGCAACGACCGGCATAGCTGAGAAAATCGGACAAGGAAGTCTATTCAGTTTTGATTAGAAAGAAGGTGAACAAATGACAGGATTTTTCCCGTTTCAAGGTGTTGGAACAGAAACTGATCGCATAAATACTATAATTTCAAATGGTGCCAAATCAGCAATAAATGATATCCGGGTTCTTGAAAAAGAAATTCAGAAATTCAAGCAATCGGAAAAGTTAAAGTGGATGAAGACCGGAATCGATTACTACGACGGCGACCAGGACATCATGAAGCGTGAAAGAAAAGTAATTGGAAAAGGCGGTCGCCTGGAACGAGTAGACAATTTGCCCAATAATAAGGTCCTAGATAACCAGTATGCAAAGTTAGTAGATCAAAAGGTAAACTATCAACTTGGTAAACCTTTAACCATTGAAACTAAAAATAATACTTATCTAGCATTGCTACAGGAAGTGTTTAATAAACGTTTCCATCGTACGTTAAAAAATGTGGGGGAATATGCACTGAATGCTGGTATCAGCTATTTACACCCATACTACAACGAATACGGAGAGTTCAGATTCAAGCATTTTAAAAGCTATGAGATATTACCGTTTTGGAAGGATTCTGATAGGACTGAGCTTGAAGCGTTTGTTCATATGTACAGTGCTAATGCTTATGAAGGGGATAGAGAAGTAACCCGTGAGTATGCTGATCTTTATAGCAAAGATGGAATTACTAGTTATGCATGGTTTAATGGTCGTTTAGTTCCGGATGTAGAAAAGGAACTATTACCATATTTAAAGGCCATAGATAGCGACGGTAATGAAGTTGCTATGAACTGGGAGCGAATCCCTTTAATCCCATTCAGGTTCAATAGTAAAGAATCTCCGTTAATTAAACGTGTAAAAAGCTTGCAGGACGGCATCAATACAATGTTGAGTGATTTCCAAAACAACATGGAAGAAGATGCACGTTCTACTATCCTTGTGCTGCACAACTATGATGGTCAAGACTTAGGGGAGTTTAGACGAAACCTTTCACAGTATGGGGCAGTTAAGGTCCGTAGTACAGACGGGGCGAAAGGCGGTCTTGAAACTTTATATATCGAAGTAAATAAAGACAATTATGAGTCCATTTTAAAACTATTTAAGAAAGCACTCATAGAAAATGGCCGCGGTTATGACGCAAAAGATGATCGCATGTCGAATAATCCTAACCAAATGAATATTCAAAGCATGTACAGCGATATTGAGCTTGATGCAAACGGCATTGAGACAGAGTTCCAGGCTGCCTTTGAGGAATTGCTTTGGTTTATTAATCAGCATTTTTCCAATACCGGCAAAGGTGATTTTGAGGGAGAGGAAGTCAAATTCATCTTCAATCGCGACACATTAGTGAATGAATCAGAGGTCATTGAAAGTTTAAGTAAATCTACAGATTTATCGCTGGAGACACGTATCTCCCAACATCCATACGTAGATGATGTTCAGCGTGAACTGGATCGCATAAAGAAAGAGCGACAGGAAATGATGGATCAGTACGACGGGTACGGACCAACCTTTAAGAAAAATAAAGGTGACCTAAATGACCAAGAATAGGGAGTATTGGCGCAAACGGTTTGAAATGTTGGAGGATGCACAGCACAATAAAGCTGTATCCTATTACAATGATTTAGAAAAGGCTTATATTCAAACAATGCAGGAAATTGAAAAGGACATCGCTCGTTGGTATCAACGTTTTGCTAAAAATAATAAGATTTCTTTAGATGAAGCTAAAAGACTACTAAAAACGGATGAACTCCGTGAGTTTCATTGGACCGTAGAGGATTATATCAAATACGGAGAAAAGAATGCTCTTAATCAAGAATGGATGAAGCAACTTGAAAATGCATCGGCTCGTGTCCATATTAGCCGTTTAGAAAGTTTAAGGTTACAACTACAGCAACATGTAGAAAAGTTGTACGGTGGTCAAATTGAGGGCTTTGAGAGCTTGATGAAAGAAGTATATCAAGATCAATATTTTCATGTTGCTTTTGAGATACAAAAAGCTTTTGAAGTTGGTTTCACAATGCAATCACTGAATGAGAATCTACTTACAAAAGTAATTAGCAAGCCATGGACCGTCGATGGATTGACTTTTAGTGAAAAGATATGGCGTGATAAAAACCTATTACTTGATACATTACACAAGGAAATGATTCAGTCTTTTGTTCGTGGAGAGTCACCAGATAGGTTGATAAGAGTAATCTCGCAGAAAATGAATACGTCACGATCTAACGCTGCTCGTCTTGTACAGACTGAATCAGCGTTTTTTAGTGCTTCTGCCCAAAAAGATGCTTTCAATGAACTAGATGTAGAAAAGTACGAAATTGTTGCAACATTAGACTTCAAAACAAGCGTAATTTGCCAGTCAATGGATGGGAAAGTATTCAAAATGAATGAATATGAACCAGGAGTAACGGCTAACCCATTCCATCCAAGATGTAGAACAACAACAGCTCCTTACTTTGATGACGACTATGGAGAACGTATTGCAAGGGATCTAGACGGCCAGACTTATCACGTTCCAGGTAATATGACATACCAGGAGTGGCATCAAACACAAGTTGAAAAGCATGGACAGGAAAAGATTGATTTGTTTAAGATAAAACAGAGAAATCTGAATCAAGATAAAATACATCACTCAGAGTTTAAAGAAATTCTAGGAAAGCACACGCCTTCATTAGATGAATTTCAAACTATCAAGTATAATGATGATGAAGAGTGGTATTTATTAAAAGGGTATCGGAACGCTGTTGAAAAAGATGATATCCATCCTTTCGTAGATTTTAAAACTTACAAGAATGTAGCCGATGAAGTTAAGGAAAGAATTATGGGTATTGAGACATCTGATGGAATTAAAATAAATGGTTACAGATCTCATTTTGTAGATCGTATAATTGGGCAAGTAGAGGCTGGAACAGCTAGTGCAGGGAAGCGTTCTGGTGTTAAATTAGAAGACATAAGAAATGCATTGCTTAATCCCATGCAAATAAGGGAAAGGAAAAATTCTAGGCAGTACATTAACGATAAATGTATTGTAACTATTAATCAAACCACAGGTAACTTGATTCAAACAACGCCAAAAACAAAGGAGGTAAGTAAATGATTAAAATGTCACAAAAGGACGAGGAATTTTTAAAGAAACATCTTCCAAATTTTCAAGAGCTAAAGAAGGGTCCTATTAACGATCTACTTTTAGAAATACATGACCTTACATTAGAG
>JAEWMK010000311.1 GCA_023457235.1 Bacillota bacterium | reverse complement strand
ATTTTAAACAAAATGTATAAAGAAAATGGCGTTGTGATCGAAAAAGAAATTGCAGGATTAATGCTTTCTGCGATTATTTCTGATTCCTTATTATTTAAATCACCAACATGTACACAGCAAGATGTAGATGCTGCCAAAGAATTAGCTGCGATTGCCGGAGTAGACGCTGAGGAATATGGTTTAGAAATGTTAAAAGCAGGAACAAATTTAAGCTCTAAAACAGCTATGGAGTTAATCACACTTGATTCTAAAGAGTTTCCAATGGGAACGGCAAAAGTTCAAGTTGCTCAGGTAAATGCGATTGATCCAAACGATATTCTTGTACGTCAACAAGAGTTGGAAGAGGCTATGTCAGCATTTATTAAAGAAAAGAACTTAGATTTATTCGTTTTAGTTGTAACAGATATTTTAAAGAGCGATTCAATTGCGCTAGCTCTTGGAGAGTCAACTTCTAATCTTGAGGAAGCTTTTAAGGTTAAATTAAATAATAATTTAGCGATTTTACAAGGTGTTGTATCACGCAAGAAGCAAATCGTCCCACAACTTACTGAAAGTTTTACAAGCAAGCAAACATTATAAATTTGTAACTACAATGGAAAACCGCACTGTTCGAATAGAAATCCGGTCAGTGCGGTTTTTTATGGTCTTTTTTATTATTCAATAATCTTCACAATATCAGCTACTTCTTTCCGGGCTAATCTTTTGGGTGTTTCTTTTGGATAGCCTAAAGCAATAACCATATTAATTGTTTTCTCTTTTTCAATTTGTAAATAATCGTGTAATCTGTCTTCAGCAAGCATGACGGGGCCTGTCATCGGACATGTCCCCAAGCCTTTTGCGTGGGCGGCTAACATTAAATTTTGGATAGCTAAGCAGCTACTCTTTATTCCTTCTTCTCGCCACACTTCATCACCAACAAATCTAACCGGATCAAACACCTTTTCGCGGAATTTTGATTCGTATGGAGTAGCTAGACAAATAATTAACACAGGTGCGTCAGAGAAGGCTGTAGCATAGGGTCCAAATGATTTAAGCAGAAGTTTTGCCGGCTTATCATGGCCAAGTCCTTTTGCCTCTTCCGCTTTTTCATGTAATGCATCCCAAGTCATTTCTTCAATTTTTTTAATTTGTTCCTTATTTTTAAGAACGATAAATTCCCATGTTTGTGAGTTTGTGTCACTTGGAGCGTATCTTGCACAATCAATTAACTCCAAAATATCTTCGTTGGATACTTCTTTTTCCTCGAAGTTACGTACACTTCTTCTTCCTAAAATAATTTCCTTAAACTGACTGTAATCCATAAAAACCTCCATCAAACCATTTATAAAACATAATAAATCTACTCTATCAAAAGATAGCCTACTTTTACAACAAAAAAACTGCCTCCATGTTAATTCAAGAAGCATTAAAATGGAGGCGGGGGTATAAAATTGTTCGAATAATTTAAGAAACTTTCTGCCCTTCCATGGAAACAATGGTATTTTTGTCTTCAGCTTTGCCGCTCGGAATAACATTAAACATAATATTTAATGCAATCGCTGTTAAGCTACCAGCTACAATTCCGTTACTTGTTAAAATTTGAACACTGGAAGGTAATTGAGCGAACATTTCAGGGACGGTAGTTACACCTAGGCCCATTCCAACAGAGCAGGCAATAATTAATAAATTTCCTTGGGTATCAAAGCTAACATTACTTAACATCTTAATACCATAAGCCACTACCATTCCGAACATCGCTACCATTGCACCGCCAAGAACTGGTTCAGGAATTATAGTAGTAATGGCCGCAATTTTTGGAACTAATCCTAAAATAATAAGGATGAAGCCTGCTGTAAAAATTGTGTTTTTCGATTTTACTCCAGATAACTGGACAAGACCGACGTTTTGTGAGTAGGCTGTATAAGGTAAAGCGTTAAAAATACCGCCAAGCATAATTGCCAATCCTTCTGCTCGGTAGCCCTTCGTTAAATCTTGTTGCGATAGCTTCTGCCCGCAAATACTGCTCAACGCAAGGTACACACCTGTTGATTCTATTAAACTAACAATATTAACCAAGGTCATCGTTAAAATTGGTGTTAGTTCAAAAGTAGGTGTTCCAAAATAAAATGGCTGCACCATGTGTACCCAAGAAGCTTCGCCAACTTTTGAAAAATCAACGAGCCCCATAAAAGAAGCGACAATTGTTCCGATGATCATACCTAATAAGATTGAGATTGAACGAATAAAACCAGTGAAAAATTTGTTTAATAATAAAATAATGACCAAAACACCAAATGAAAGCATTAAAAACTTCGGATTTCCAAATTCCGGATTCCCTTGTCCACCAGCCATGTTATTGATAGCGGTAGGAATTAACGTAATCCCAATGATTGTAACGACGGAACCAGTTACAACAGGAGGGAAAAATTGGATCAACTTTCCAAAATATTGGGCGATCAAAACAACAATCAGTCCTGAGACAATAATCGCACCGTAAACAGAAGAGATGCCGTATTGCGTACCAATCGCAATCATTGGACCAACAGCGGTGAACGTGCATCCAAGCATGATTGGCAGACCGATACCAAAAAATCGATTTTTCCAAACCTGAAGAAGGGTAGCAATACCACATGCTAATAAATCAATTGAGACAAGATACGTTAATTGTTCAAATGATAGCCCTAAAGCACCCCCAACAATGAGAGGTACGATAACCGCACCAGCGTACATAGCTAAAACATGCTGAAAACCTAATGAGAATGTTTTCAATGAGTTTTTCATATAATCCTCCAATAAAAGAAATAGTTAAATAGATATACATTCCTCAGTTTTAAAAGAAACTTCACCGTTTTCCAAAGATTCAATTCTTGCAAGTGATTCTAAACGGTATCCTTTAGCTGTGATTAAGTTGGCACCTTCTTGGAACGATTTCTCAATTACAATCCCAACCCCTGCTACTTTTGCTCCTGCTTGTCGGGTAAGATCGATTAATCCAAGAGCCGCTTGGCCATTTGCAAGAAAATCATCGATCACAAGAACGGTATCTGATTGTAATAAATAATCTTTCGAAACAGTGATTTCATTAGTTTCCTGTTTAGTATAGGAGTAGACACTTGAACAATATAAATTGCCGCTAGCGGTAAGAGGTTTTCTCTTTCTAGCAAAAACAACTGGAACATCGAACTCTAAAGCAGTCATAATGGCCGGCGCAATTCCAGATGATTCGATCGTTAAAATCTTTGTAATTCCTTTATTTTGGAATCTTTTTGCAAATTCCTCTCCGATTTTCTTCATTAACTTTGGATCCATTTGATGGTTAATAAAGGAATCAACCTTTAAAACATTATTCGGCAGGACAATTCCTTCTTGGCGGATCTTTTCTTGTAATTCTCTCATAGTTTTCTCCTTTCAATTAAAAAAGCCCAAAACAGTCGTTTCTCAATTTGAGTAAGCAACTGATTTGGGCTATAGTATTCTAGTAAAGATAATACTTTATATGAAAAGTATTAAATCTTAAACCAAATGAGCTTACTCGTAGTCGGAAAATTTATGGTAATCCGGTAGAAACTCGCTGGCCATATTCCAGCTATTATACGAGCTAGTCTTATGAAATTTTTATTTAATGTAATTTGCATTATATATTAGAAAAATAATCTTGAAAAGAGTTTTTTTATAAAAAACGAACAAAAATTTAAAAGAACTTATTAACGTTCGTTTTTTCTCTTTTTGAAACTGTTTTTACACAGTAAAAGCCTTTTTGTTATAATAGAGTGCAAAAGAAGGAATGAACTATATAAAAGGAGTTGTATTATCATTGCATCATCCAGAAAATGCTTATTTACAAATGTGCCATCACATTATAAATAACGGAATTAAAAAAGAAGATCGAACAGGTACAGGAACTTTATCTGTGTTCGGCTATCAAATGCGCTTTGACTTAAATCAGGGGTTCCCACTTTTAACAACAAAACGAATTCCTTTTAGATTAATTGCCAGTGAACTTCTATGGTTTATTAAAGGGGATACTAATATCAGGTATTTGTTGCAGCATAATAATAATATTTGGAATGAGTGGGCCTTTAAGAATTGGGTAGAAAGCGGCGACTATAATGGGCCGGATATGACTGATTTCGGCCGACGCAGCCTAATCGATGAACAATTTAATGAACTCTATCAGAAAGAAATGGACAAGTTCAAAGAAAGAATTTTATCTGATGACGAATTTGCTAAGAAATACGGTGAACTTGGACCAGTATATGGTAAGCAGTGGAGAAAGTGGGAGACAGCACGCGGAGAAATGATCGATCAGCTGAAAAATGTAATTGAAGAAATTAAAAGAAACCCAGACAGCCGTAGACTCCTAGTGGTTGCCTATAATCCTGGTGAGGTTGCCGGAATGGCGTTACCACCATGTCACAGCCTGTTCCAATTTTATGTTGCCGAAGGAAAACTAAGCTGTCAGCTTTATCAAAGATCAGGCGATGTTTTCCTCGGAGTGCCCTTCAACATCGCTAGTTATGCCCTATTAACACATTTAATGGCCCATGAATGCGGCTTACAGGTTGGCGATTTTGTCCATACATTTGGGGATGCCCATATTTATATGAACCATATTGAACAAATCAAAACACAGTTAAGCCGGGAGCCAAAAACATTACCAACGTTAAAATTAAACACAAATGTTACTACTGTATTTGATTTTGAAATGGATGATATTGAACTAATTGGATATGATCCATATCCAGCTATTAAAGCACCGGTAGCTGTGTAAATAGGTTGTGAATAAATGGAAAACCATTTAATCTATTTGTTGGAGCATTATGGGTATTTCGGAATTATGTTCCTCTTGATTTTGGGAATTGTCGGTTTACCGATTCCAGATGAATTTTTGCTTACTTATATTGGATATAATGTATTTTTGGAAAAATTATCATATGTTTTATCTTTAGGTAGCGTGTTTATTGGGGCCATCATTGGAATTTCGATTAGTTATTTTTTAGGAAATAAATTAGGTAGCCCCTTTTTACATAAATATGGGCCTAGACTTCATTTTACAGAAAAAAGGATCGAAACGACTCATCGTCTCTTTGAAAAATTTGGTCCTTACTTATTATTTATAGGGTATTTTATTCCTGGTGTCCGTCATATTACAGCGTATCTTGCCGGAATTAATACGATGTCATTTAAAAAGTTTGCCTTATTTGCCTATACAGGTGCGGTGTTTTGGGGATTTACCTTTATAACATTGGGGCGGACGTTAGGAAGAAATTGGCATCGAGTAGAATTTATGATAGACCAATATCGAGTTTACTTTATACTATTTATTTTTATTGCAACTTTTAGTGTTATTTTTATTTATTGGAAGAAGGGAACTAAAGATGATTTCAATCGTGGTGGCAATGGATAAAAACAGAGTGATCGGCAAAAATAATCAACTTCCATGGCATCTGCCGGCAGATTTGGCTTTTTTTAAAAAAGTGACGATGGGAAAAGCAATTGTAATGGGGAGAAAAACCCATGAATCAATCGGAAGACCATTACCTGGTCGAGAAAATATTATTTTAACAAAAAATAGAGACTATCAAGCCGAGGGCTGTACAATTATCCATAGTATTGATGATATTTTTGATTTAGAAAAAACAGAAAATGGGGAAGTGTGTGTAATCGGCGGTGCGGAAATTTTTAAAGAAGTTTTAAATTGCTCGGACCGCTTATATATAACCGAAATTGACCATGAATTTGAAGGAGATACAGTTTTTCCGCTGGTAAAAGAATCGGATTGGACGCTCATTTCTAAAGAAAAAGGACCTAAAGACGAGAAAAATCCTTATGATTATTATTTTACTATTTACGAAAGAAATTTGCAGTGATAACGTTTTCATATTTACCGAAAATTGCAAGAGTTTTGAAAATACTTTTCTCAGTCCCTCTAAAACGTGCTATAATAGAAAGAAAATTCTATGTATACAATAGCTTTAGAAAGAAGGACTATCTAAGATGGAAGGTACAAAAGTTATGAAAAAAGTACAAATTGAAGATATCATCATTGCGAATCATGCTTTAAAAGATATTGTTACCCATACTCCGTTACAAAAAAATGAAATATTGTCTGAACGATATCAATGTAATGTTTACTTAAAAAGGGAAGATTTACAAATTGTTCGTTCATTTAAAATTCGTGGTGCCTATAATAAAATACAAAGTTTAACGGAAGAGGAACGTAAAAAGGGTGTTGTTTGCGCAAGTGCAGGTAACCATGCGCAAGGCGTCGCCTATTCCTGTAATGCATTAAAAATTAAAGGGAAAATTTTCATGCCATCTACAACCCCACGCCAAAAAATTAACTCTGTTACAAGATTTGGCGGAGAATTTGTAGAAATCGTCTTAATCGGTGATACATTTGATGATTCCTCTCAAAAAGCAATGGAGTGCTGTAAACAAGAAGGAAAGGTGTTTATCCATCCTTTTGATGACCCACATGTCATCGCTGGTCAAGGGACACTAGCGATGGAAGTCCTAAACGATATTGATGAGGAAGTTGACTATATTTTTGCTGCAATTGGAGGAGGCGGCTTAATTTCTGGGGTGGGTACCTACGTAAAAGCAATTTCTCCAAAAACACAAATGATCGGAGTCGAACCGGAAGGTGCTCCGTCTATGAAAATCTCATTAGATCAAAATGAAATTGTAACCCTTGATAAAATTGATAAATTTGTTGATGGTGCCGCTGTTAAAACAGTAGGTGAGATGAATTTTGATATTTGTAAGGGGTTATTGGCAGGAGTAACGGTTGTTCCTGAGGGGAAAGTTTGTTCAACAATTCTTGAACTATATAATGAAAATGCTATAGTCGTGGAACCTGCAGGAGCTTTATCTATAGCTGCTTTGGATTTTAACAAAGATAAAATTAAGGGAAAAACAGTAGTGTGCGTTGTCAGCGGCGGTAACAACGATATCAGCAGAATGCAGGAAATGAAAGAGAAATCTTTAATTTATGAAGGATTAATGCATTATTTTATCGTTAACTTTCCACAGCGCGCCGGGGCATTGCGTGAATTCTTGGATGAAGTTTTGGGTCCTGATGATGATATTACACGGTTTGAATACACGAAGAAAAATAATAAAGACAACGGACCGGCTCTTGTTGGACTGGAACTTAAAAACAGAGCCGATTATGAACCATTAATTAATAGAATGAAGAGAAAAGGCTTTAAGTATAAAGAACTTAATAAAGATTTGGATTTATTTAATCTATTAATATAATAATGTGTAGTAAAAGAAGACTGGTATTGATATACCGGTCTTTTCTTATTTGTTCATATTTTTGTCGAAATTTGTATAACTTTCTGATATGAAAAAGTAGTTTAATAATAGTGTTAATGTTAATTGTAGAAAAATATTATTTTAAGAAAGCCCTTTCACTAGGGGAAGTGTGATTTAAATTATAGTCATGTATTTTTAATAAGGCTAGTATATTAATGGAAGTTTTTGCATGAAAGGGGTGTTCACATATGAATCGAAAATCATGCCCAGATGAGTATCCTATAACTCTTTATGTTAATGGTCGAAATCTAGCAACCTACCAACTTACAAATTTTGATTTAGAAGATTGGACAGTAGGCTATTTATTTTCCGAAGCAGTCATCAGTTCCCCTAATGACCTAAAAGCGATAAAAATTGATGAGTCGAGGGGCAGGATATTGGTAGAAACAACCAATGATTTTGATATTGATCTTTTTCGCGATAAACAAATGAACTTTTCGGCAGGTTGCGGCAGAGGAATTACCTTTTTTTCGATGTCAGATGTTAAAAGTTTTACAAAAGTTAAAACAAATCGGACCGTTTCTCTTTCTTATTTATTGAAGAAACGTCATGAATTTGCGATAAATTCACCGCTATATTTAGAAACAGGTGGAATGCATGGGGCCTGCATTGTCGATCGCGAAGGCAAAATCTACGTTCGCGAAGATATTGGCAGACACAATGCTGTTGATAAAATTATAGGTTTTGCATTACGCAAAAATATGAAACCAGAAGATCTCATCCTGCTTACTACAGGACGAATTTCATATGAAATGCTTTCAAAGGCTGCTAGATTTGGCTTCGGCATTGTTGGTTCAAGAACAGCTGCCACAAAGCAGGCTATTCAACTGGCAAACTATTTGAATGTCGAAGTCATTGGCTATATTAGAGGGAAAATGATTAATGTTTACACCTCTTGTGGCCGCGTATTAAAAGATCTTAATGACAAAGTAGCTGGAGATCTATGATCATGCAACAAGAGAAAGGAGAATTATGAATGGCAGAATTGACTAGAAGACAATTCCTTAAATTGTCCGGTGCGACAGCAGCCACATTAGCCATTGTTGAGCTTGGATTCAATGAAAAAGAAGCACAAGCGAAGTCTAAACAATTTAAATTAGCTGAGGCCACTGTAACACCAACGATATGCTGCTATTGCGCAGTTGGCTGTGGAATACTTGTTCATACTAAAGACGATCATGTATTGTTCACAGAAGGAGACCCAGATCATCCAATTAATGAAGGATCACTTTGTAGTAAAGGTACTAACATCCGTCAGGTGTATGAGTCTGATCGTCGTGTGACAAAACCGCTTTATCGTGCTCCAGGGAGCAGTGAGTGGGAGGAAAAATCATGGGAATGGATGTATGACAGAATTGCTAAAAAAGTAAAAGAGACTCGTGATCAAACATTTGTGACCCATGAAAATGGTATGCCCGTTAACAGAACTGAGGCAATCGCATCCCTTGGAGGGGCAGCCTTGGATAATGAAGAGGACTATTTGCTTGCTAAACTAATGAGAGGGCTTGGGTTAACGTATATTGAACACCAAGCACGTATATGACACAGCTCTACGGTTGCCGGTCTGGCACCTTCATTTGGTCGTGGAGCAATGACAAATCATTGGAATGATATTCAATATTCCGATTGCATCTTAATAATGGGTTCAAATCCAGCAGAAAATCATCCGATTAGCTTCCGGTGGATTTTAAAAGCGCAAGAAAAAGGCGGCAAGATTGTTTCCGTCGATCCGCGTTTTACACGAAGTTCAGCAAAAGCTGATATTTACGCACCATTACGCTCTGGTACGGATATCGCTTTTATTGGCGGATTAATTAATTATGCGATTGAAAACAATCTATATCATAAAGAATATGTTGCGAAATATACAAATGCATCCTACATACTTGATGATGCTTATGATTTTAATGATGGCTTATTTAGTGGTTTTGATGAAGCAGGACGAAAATATGATCAGGCAACATGGGGATTTAAAAAGGATGGTGCAGGCAATGTAATAAAGGATGAAACGCTTGAGGATCCGCGCTGTGTGTTCCAAATCATGAAAAAGCACTATTCTCGTTATGATATTGATACAGTCATTTCTGTTACCGGAACACCAAAAGAAAGCTTCCTTGAAGTAGCCAAAGCTTTTTGTGGAACAGGTAAAGCAGGTAAAACGGGTACGATCATGTACGCAATGGGTGGAACGCAATCCACACATGGCTCACAAAACGTGCGTGCCTATGCGGTTATTCAATTATTGTTAGGGAATATCGGACTTCCTGGAGGTGGTGTAAATGCCCTTCGCGGTGAATCAAATGTTCAGGGGTCAACTGACTTCGGACTTTTATACCATAATATTACAGGTTATCTAAACACACCAATTGCTAATGAAAAAATGGCTACCTTGGCAGCATATCTTGAAAGTGAAACACCTAAAACAGGATATTATGTGAACAAGCCGAAATTTTTCGTAAGCTATTTAAAAGCAATGTATGGTGATCATGCAACAGCAAATAACGAGTTTGGTTATCAATATCATCCGAAATTAACACCAGGAAAAAACAATTCCTATATGGGATTATTTGACGAAATGTATGAAGGGAACCTTAAAGGTTTGTTCTTATTTGGACAAAACCCAGTTGTCGGTTCACCGAACGCAACCAAGTCACATAACGCTCTTGCCAAATTAGACTGGATGGTAACGATTGATCTATTTGAAACAGAAACGTCTGCTTTCTGGAAAAAAGAAGCAGGAAAAAATCCAGCGGATATCAATACTGAAGTATTCTTTTTACCGGCTTGCAGCTCCTATGAAAAAGAAGGAACCGTTACGAATTCCGGTCGCTGGATGCAATATCGTTGGCAGGCGATCGAGCCAAAAGGAGAATCTAAGGGTGATTTAGAAATCATTCACGTTCTAGCTCGCAAGTTAAAAGAGCTATATAAAAATGATCATTCACCAGTGGCAGAGCCATTTAATGCGCTTAGTTGGAACTTTGGTGAGCATGAGCATCCTGATATCGACCTTGTGCAACGGGAAATCAATGGTTTTGACTCAAAAACAGGTAAGCTAGTTCCCGGCTTTGGTAAGTTGATGGATGATGGTTCAACGGCGTGCGGCAACTGGATCTACTGCGGTTTCTATCCGGAAGAAGGCAAAAACCTATCTAAAGCTCGTGATAATAAAGATACTGGCATGAACAACTTCTTAAATTGGTCTTTCGCATGGCCGATGAACCGCCGCATCCTATATAATCGCTGTTCTACAGATTATAATGGCAAACCATGGTCTGATGATAAAAAGGTGATTTGGTGGGATCAAACGAAGAAGGAATGGACAGGTTATGATGTTCCGGACTTTGTAAAAACACAGGCTCCAACTGAGGAAGCAGGACTTAAGCCATTTATCATGAATGCATCGGGAGTCGGTAATTTATTTGCTAACTTAAAGGATGGCCCACTTCCAGAGCATTATGAGCCGTATGAAAGCCCAATTCCAAACCCATTCTCTAGTATTGAGGTAAGCCCTGTTGCTGTAATGTTTAGTGAAAAGAGCAATAAGAAGGGGAACTTTAAAGATTTCCCAATTGTGGCAACGACTTACCGTGTCAGCGAGCATTGGCAGTCAGGATCAATGACCCGGAATCAGGCATTTCTTGCTGAGCTTATGCCTCATATGTTTGTGGAAATCAGTGAAGAATTGGCGAAAGAAAAGGGGATTAACAATAAAGACCGTGTTATCATCAAATCGGCGCGGGCTGAAATTGAAGTGTATGCTCTAGTTACGAAACGCTTTAAACCTTATAAGATTAAAGGGAAAAAAGTACACCATATCGGCATGCCTTGGAACTACGGCTTTAATGGAATTGCCACTGGCGCTTCCGCTAATGATTTAACAACTTTTGTAGGGGATGCTAACTCTCAAATTCCTGAATATAAAGCGTTCCTTTGTGATATAAGGAGGGCTTAAGATGACAGAATATGTAAAATATGTAGATGTAACAAAGTGTGATGGCTGCCGCGCCTGCATGGTCGCTTGTAAAAGTTGGAACGATCTTGAAGCAGAGCCCGAAAGTTTTAACGGCACAATTCAGTCACATGAAACACTAACGGCGAATACATGGAACTTAATCACGTATCAAGAAAAAGAAATGAATGGGCGCTTTGAATGGTTATTCCGACATAAATCATGTTTGCATTGCACGGATGCTGGCTGTGAAAAAGTCTGTCCGGAGAATGCGATTAACTACACTGACTATGGTTCTGTCGTTGTTAACTATGATAAATGCGTAGGCTGCGGCTATTGTGTTGAAGGTTGTCCATTTGATGTCATTCAGCTTACTCACTATATTGATGAAAATGGAAAAGAGCAACGTAGAGCACAAAAGTGTACATTGTGTACAGACCGACTTGATGAAGGTTTGCAACCAGCCTGTGTGAACTCCTGTCATACAGACGCATTAGTGTTTGGTGAAAAGGACGAAATGTTGGCACTTGCCGAAAAGCGTGTTCAGGAAGTGAAAGAACGTTATCCTAAAGCACATATTTATAATCCTCCGGGTGTAAAAGGAACACATACTATTTATGTTTTAGTTGAAGACCCTGAGTTTTACGGCTTGCCGAAGAGCCCGAAAGTGCCAACATCAGCTAAGATTTGGAAGGACTATGCCCAGCCAATTGGAAAAGCATTATTAGGGGTAACAACAATGGCTGTACTCGGCAGTATGGTTTCTAATAAATTCTTAAATCCTTATCATGGGGGAGGAGATTCTGATGAGCAAAAGTAGCGAGCGCATGATTAAGCGTTTTGGCTTACCGTTTCGGATTGCCCATTGGATAGTGGCGTTTTCGTTTTTAGCGCTGTATATAACTGCGTTGCCGATGTATACGGAGTTTTTCGATTGGCTCTGGCCGATATTAGGCGGTCCGGCCAATGCCAGACTGTTGCATAGAATTTTTGGAGTGACCTTGATGGTTCCGCTTTTCATTATGCTTTTCTTTTCTCCAAAGGCATTGTTCCACTGGCTTAAAAGTGCATTTACTTGGGGTAAGCATGATATCCAATTTTTGTTGGCTTTCCCATTCGAATTTTTTGGGAAGCATAAGAAATATCCAAAGCAGGACTTTTATAATGCAGGAGAAAAGATGAACTCTTTACTTCAATTATTTTGTGGTATTGGTATCGTCGGCTCAGGTATCATCATATGGAAAACAAACTGGTTTCCAAATTGGCTTGTTGATATTGGCTATCCAATTCATGCCATTTCTGTGGGGCTTTCTGTAGCTGTTGTTATTGCGCATGCCTATATGGGTACTTTTGCACCTGACGGATGGAAAGCATTTCGTGGCATGGTAAAAGGTGAGGTATCAGAGGAATGGGCGAAGCACCATCATGGACGTTGGACCGATGAACTAGAGAAAGCGAAAAAGGAAAAAGGTGCTTAAAACGATGTCAGTTATTAATAAGGAATATATAGATCTTCAAAAAGAAATCTTAAGAAAACAATCGTTGTGGAAAGAGGAAATTCGGAATGATTTGCCCTATCGTAAGCTTTCACCTGAAAACGAAAATATGCCACTGATTGGGAAAATCGATCTAAAGGTGTCCATTTCTAATTATAAATCATGGATTTTAGAATTGATGGAGCTACTATCTCAAAAGCAACCTTCTCTAACAGGCGAAATGGATCTAGTTAAAGAGTTATTAACTGATGAAACTTTAGAGCGCTGGGTGGAAGAAGTACTAGCATTTAATGAGTACTATTTTACACAATGGGCCAATACTGTGAAAGTAAGTGAATGGATTCCACAATTTTTAGCCGAACATGCCATTCGTCCTTATTTACGTACTCTTGCGGAGATATATTCTGAGGACCTTACTAGTTTTAAGAATTCCGGAACATGCCCGTGCTGCGGTGAACCAGTGCGACTTGCTAGATTAGAAGGCAAAGTAGGTAAGAAAGTTCTGTATTGTCCACGCTGCTATGCATCTTGGTCCGAAAAACGAACAAAATGCTCTCATTGCGGTGTGGATCATGATGAAAAGATGAATTATCTTCATCTGGAAAATGACCCAACAATGCAGTTATATGTTTGTGATGATTGCAATGGCTATGTTAAAGTAATTGACGAAAAGCAGGCATTTAAAAAAGAAGAACCAGCCCTCTTGGACCTGAATACTATTTATTTAGATATACTAGCCCAAGAAAAAGGATATGGTGTTACAATAGAAAAAGATAGAGTTAACTAAGGCGGTGGGATTTGACACCGCCTTTTTTCTACTACTAGGCTCTAAGGTTAATTATAAAATGAAAGGTGTGAAAACCATGAATGCAACAGCAATTATCCTAGCTGGCGGAAAATCGAGTAGAATGGGAACAAATAAAGCACTATTATCAATGGATGGCAAGCCCAATATTGAGGTGATAAAAGACCAATTAACACCATTTTTTTCTGATATAATATTAGTAACGAATGATTTTGAAGCCTATGAATTTTTGGAAGTGCCGATGGTAAAAGATGAATACATCGATAAAGGGCCACTTGCTGGTATACATACAGGACTAAAAAATAGTAACACAGAAACAAACTTTTTCGTTGCCTGCGACATGCCGTTTGTTTCCGGAAAACTAGCAAAGTATCTCGTAGAATTGTGTAGTACACGTGATGGTGTTGTCCCTCGAATAAATGGAACATTACACCCACTTTTTTCTGTCTTCCAAAAATCAGTTTTGCCAAAGGTTGAACGTTGCCTACAAGAAGACCGTTTGAGAATAAGAGATCTCCTAGAGCAACTCAATATCCTTTATATAAATGAAGGGGATTTGGACCGCGTCATGGTTGGTAATATTGAAAAAGTATTTTATAATATGAACTATCCTTTAGATTATCAAAAAGCTAGAAATTGGCCAAAGTAGCATGTGATAAATTTTACGGTAAATTATGGGGGGAGGGTTTATCTTTGCAATTTTTTAAAGTAAAGTCAGTTGATGAAACATACGACTTAATAAGACAACATGTCCACGCTATTACTACACAAGAGACTGTTTATCTATCTGAAGCATTACATAGAACACTGGCCGAGGACCTTGTTTCTTCAGAAAATATTCCAAGTTTTCGTCGCTCTACGGTTGATGGTTATGCTGTTAAAGCAGCCGATATTTATGGATCTTCAGAATCTATGCCCGGATTTTTAAATATTGTTGGTGAAGTCCATATGGGTGAAGAAGTAAATCAAGAACTTGAAGCCGGCGAAGCAATGTATATCCCAACTGGCGGCATGGTTCCCAAAGGTGCAGACAGCGTTATTATGATTGAACACTGTGAAGATATTAGCGGACTATTGAATACTTATCGTTCGATTGCTCCTGGTGAAAATATTATTGGTATTGGTGAAGATATAAGGGAAGGTGAAACTTTTCTTACGAAGGGGACGTTGCTAAGACCACAAGAAATTGGCGCAATCGGTTCATTAGGAATTAATCGTGTGAATGTTTTCAAAAAAATCACCATCGGTTATTTATCATCTGGCGACGAAATTGTCCCGTTTGAAACGAATCAAATTCTACCGGGACAGGTTCGTGATATTAATGTCTTAACCATTGGTAATATGGTCAAAGAATGGGGTTATGATTTTGTTTACGGCGGAATAGTCCCGGATCAATACGAGATCTTCCAAAAACGTGCAGCTGAATTAGCTGGAAAAGTAGATTGTCTTATCTTGTCAGGGGGCAGCTCTGTCGGTGCAAAGGACTATACAACTGAGGTCATTCAATCGATCGGAAACCCTGGTGTTTATGTGCATGGTGTATCAGTTAAACCTGGGAAACCGACGATTCTGTCTCAAGCGAATGAACTGCCGGTTATTGGGCTGCCAGGGCATCCAGCCTCAGCGATGATCATCTTCCAATTATTTGGTCGAGAGATCTTAACAAGATTAAGCGGAGGAAAAACTAGAGAATTACCTTCTAGAGCTTTTGCCAAAATGAAGAAAAACATTCCGTCAGCACCAGGCCGATCGGATTACATCCGTGTAAAATTAAGCTTAGAAAATGGGGAATGGTGGGCAGAGCCAATCTTTGGAAAATCAGGCCTATTAAAAACTTTAGTTCAAAGTGACGGAATTGTTGAAATCCCTTCTGAAAAAGAAGGGGTCATAATAGGTGAATCGGTTTCTGTTATTTTGCTGCGTTAGGGAGGGGGAAAAATCTTGAAGGATAAAAGATATAATAGAAAGATATATTTAGAGGACAAGCCACGGAGACAGGCATTACAGGAGTTACTAGAAGCGTTCACATTTGAAAGAGTGATCGAAAAGGTGCCAACTCCGGAGGCACTCGGCAGAATTACTGCTGCTCCAATTTATGCTCAGCTTTCACAACCACATTATCATGCATCGGCAATGGATGGTATTGCTGTAGTGGCTGAAGAAACTTATGGTGCACATGAACAAAATCCTGTCCATTTATCCATTTCAAATGGTCAGTTTATATACGTTGATACAGGAAATCCAATTCCCTCCCCTTTCGATGCCGTTATCATGATTGAAAATGTACATGTTGTAGATGAAGATACGATTGAAATTATTGAACCTGCGACACCATGGCAGCATATTAGGCCAATCGGGGAGGATGTTGTCACAGGGGAAATGCTGCTTCCACAAGGACATATGCTGCGACCTGTTGACCTTGGGGCGTTACTGGGTGGTGGGGTCTTTGAAGTTTCCGTCGTCAAAAAGCCAATCGTTTCAATTATACCGACGGGAAATGAAATCGTTAACCCTAGTATAGACGTTAAGCCTGGAGAAATTATTGAAACGAATGGAACTGTATTTGCGGGCTATGTAGCAGAATGGGGAGGATTCCCTGTTAAAGAGGAGATCGTTAAAGATACGCCTGATTTAATTCGCCAGGCTCTACTTACCGCAGTAGAGAAATCAGACATTGTAATTATTAATGCAGGATCATCTGCAGGTTCCAAAGATTATACGGTTCATATCATTGCAGAAATAGGACAAGTATTATCGCACGGTGTTGCTACACGTCCCGGCAAACCCGTGGTCCTTGGGAAAATTCACAATACAGTGGTGATTGGACTTCCTGGCTATCCCGTTTCCGCTTACCTTGCGATGGAATGGTTTGTCCGACCTCTTATTTGTGAATATTTAGGAGTGACCGAGCCAGAAAGAGAGAAATTAACTGTTAAACTAGGTCGTCGCGTTGTTTCTAATATGGGGTCCGAAGATTTTGTAAGAATGAATATTGGTAATGTGAATGGTCAATACATTGCGAACCCGCTGACAAGGGCAGCAGGTGTAACGATGTCAATGGTTCGTGCAGATGGCTTACTGTTGGTTCCAGCTGAAAGCCTTGGTTTGGAACAAGGTGAAATGGTTGAACTTGACTTATATAAACCATTGAAAGTGATTGATAAATCGATTTTGTTTAGCGGCAGTCACGATTTAACTATTGACA
>JAEWMK010000310.1 GCA_023457235.1 Bacillota bacterium | reverse complement strand
GGCTTATATTGAGAAAACAGCAGACATTAAGAAGGCTGTTACAAATATTTTAGCAAGTAAAACTTTTGATTATGGAACAATTTGCGCATCTGAACAGTCTATTATAGTCGAAGCGTCTAATAAAGATGGGGTAGTGGCTGAAATACAAAGGCAAGGCGGCTACTTCATGAGTGCGGAAGAAACAAAGAAGGTTAGTAGATTATTATTTACCGATAAACATGCTATGAATGCCAAATATGTAGGCAGATCGCCAAAGGTTATAGCAGATGCTGCTGGGTTTTCGATACCTGAAGGAACAAAGGTATTGATAGGTGAACAAAAAGGAGTGGGTCCTAATTATCCACTTTCATATGAAAAGCTGACATCGGTTTTGGGTTTTTATTCTGTGAAAGACTGGCAAGAGGCATGTGAACTTTGTATCGAGTTACTTCGTCATGGTATGGGACACACTCTTTGCATTCATACCGAGGATAAAGATTTATTAATGAAGTTCGCGAAGAAACCAGCATCCCGTATTCTAGTTAATACAGGTGCAACTCAAGGTGCAACTGGGGCAAGTACTGGATTAATTCCTTCTCTTACATTAGGGGTCGGAACTTGGGGCGGAAGTTCCGTTGCTGGAAATGTTAGTCCAATCCATTTGATTAATATCAAGAGGGTTGCGTATGGCACAAAGGATTGCAGTACATTAGTTTCTGATGATCCAACATTCAATTATCCTGAATTGTCATTAAACAAATCTACAAATACTGTTCCTTCATGTGTATCGAAGATAGAGATCAATGATAGTGAAAAGATTTTAAAACTTATCAATGAACTGGTGGATGCAATGAAAAGGGGGGAAGCTTAAATTGGAAAAATATCAAGAAGCACTAGAACTTTTGAGTGAGGTGTTAAAAGCCAACTTTTCTCCAAAAGAGGTGAATGATAAAACGCCGGAAATTCCGGTAGGGGTTTCTAATCGGCATATTCATTTGTCCAAAGAAGATTTAAGTCGTTTGTTTGGAGATGGGCACGAGATGACAAAGTTAAAAGACTTGTCACAGCCTGGCCAGTATGCGTGTAAGGAAACGATAACAATTTGTGGTCCTAAAGGTGCGATTGAAAAGATTAGAGTACTTGGTCCGGTACGTAGTAAGACACAGGTGGAAATTCTTGAAGGAGATTGTTATAAGCTTGGTGTTGCAACAGAGGCAAGATTGTCAGGTGATTTACAAGGAACACCTGGAATTACGTTAGTTGGTCCAAAAGGTTCTGTCCAAATTGCAGAGGGGCTTATTGTTGCGCAAAGGCACATACACATGAGCACTGAAGACGCAAAGGATTTAGGTGTATATGACGGACAGATTGTATCCATACGGATTGACGGTCCACGCGGTGGTATTCTAAATAATGTTGCCGTTAGAGCAAATGCCACATCAGTTCTTGAGTGCCATATCGATATGGAAGAAGCAAATGCTCTGAATATTAATTCATATACAAAAGTTAAATTAATAAAATAAAAACTTTGGGGGTATAAAAAATGAAATATGATGCATTGGGAATGATTGAGACAAAAGGTTTAATAGGTTCTATTGAAGCAGCAGATGCGATGGTCAAAGCAGAAAATGTCAACCTAATTGGAAAAGAACACGTCGGTGGTGGTCTAGTCACGGTTATGGTAAGAGGTGACGTGGGTGCGGTAAAGGCGGCAACTGATGCTGGGGCTGCAGCTGCTCAGCGTGTGGGCGAACTAATTTCAGTTCATGTTATTCCACGCCCGCATTCTGAAGTTGAAATCATCCTTCCAGCAAGGAAAGAAATAAAATAATCCATTAAGGGTGTTCGTTAATACAAATGAAATTTATAAAAAACTTGGGAGGTAAATAATATGAAATATGATGCGTTAGGAATGATCGAAACAAAAGGTTTAATAGGTTCTATTGAGGCAGCAGATGCAATGGTGAAAGCAGCAAATGTCTACCTAATTGGTAAAGAACATGTTGGTGGCGGTTTAGTCACAGTCATGGTAAGAGGCGATGTAGGTGCGGTAAAGGCGGCAACTGATGCTGGAGCCGCTGCAGCCCAGCGTGTTGGCGAACTAATTTCAGTTCATGTTATCCCACGCCCGCACTTTGAAGTTGAAACTATTCTTCCTAATACTGGGGTAGCTAAGGAATAAGCTAAGAATATGGATAGAAATTTCATTGAAAGGGGAATAGCTTAATACCTATTCCTCTTCTGTTTTTTATATTTAACTTAAACAGGGGGAGTTTAGGATGATGTTCTGTTATCAGTGTGAACAAACGCCAACAGGTGGATGTAAAAAAATAGGGGTTTGTGGAAAAAATGAAACAATTGCAAGCTTACAAGATACGATAGTTTTTGGGTTAAAGGGAATTGCCGCCTATCGCACTCATGCGAACCAATTGGGAGCCTCAGATTCATTTGTAGATACTACCACACATGAAGCACTTTATATGACATTAACAAACTCTAACTTCAATGTTCAGGAACATATTGATATGGCAATGAAGGTTGGAAGAGCAGCTGTTCGAATCATGGAAGTACTCGATGAAGCGCATACAAAGCGCCTTGGAATACCTAAGCCAATTCGAGTTTCACAAAATAAGGTAGAAGGAAAGGCCATTATTATTACGGGTCATAATCTTTTTGCGCTTGAAGAACTATTAAAACAAACAGAAGGCAAAGGTATAAATATTTATACCCACTCAGAAATGCTGCCCGCTCACGGCTATCCTGCATTGAAAAAGTACCCACACCTTAAAGGCAACCTTGGAAAAGCATGGTATGACCAAAGAAGATTATTTGAAAAATTTAACGGAGCAATTTTAGCTACTACAAACTGTGTAATGCCAACAAAAGGCTCTTATGTAGACAGAATGTTCTCATATGAAGTAGCAGGACTTGAAAATGTGCAAAAGATTGTCAATGATGACTTCACTCCACTTATTGAAAGGGCTCTAGAATTACCTGAAGCATATATTGATTCCGGAGAAACATTAGTTACAGGTTATCATCATGAAACAGTTTTAGGTTTGGCGCCGGAAATCATAGCAGCAGTGAAAACAGGGAAGATTAAGCGTTTCTTCGTGATAGCTGGCTGTGACGCTCCGGGTACGGGCAGGGATTACTATCGTGAATTAGCTACTTCATTACCGCCGGAAGCTGTTATACTAACAACATCTTGCGGAAAATTCCGCTTTAACGATGTTGACTATGGAACGGTACCTGGTACCGATATCCCACGCTACATTGATCTTGGGCAATGTAATAACTCAGTTTCTATCATAAAAATTGCAAAAGCCCTTGCGGAAGCCCTTGAGTGTGAGATTAATGAATTACCTGTTAGTATTGTTCTATCTTGGTTTGAACAAAAAGCAATCGCCATTCTTCTTGGTTTATTTAGCTTAGGTATACAAGATATTCGTATTGGTCCTAAACCGCCTGAATTTATTTCTTATGGGGTTATGAAGGTATTACAAGATAATTTTAAATTGAAACTGATAGGTGTAGCACAAGAAGATATGACTAATATGCTTCAACTTACCGCCGCTAAATGATGAAAGGATATACTGCTTAAAAACAAGTGGAAGCTAAGAACGGTCCGCTTGTTTTTGTGTGTACTGTTATTTGTAATTGAAAAGTTTTTTATTTTTTTGTAAGGGGGTAAAAGTTAATCATGTGGATACTTAGAAGCATTAAAATGCGGACCTTGGCGCTTATTGTTCCAGTGGTAGTACTAATCTTGGGAATAATTAATATTTTCACATATCTAGATACGAAAAATACACTGAATCAACAAATTGAACTTCGAATGAATCATATATTAGAGAGTGTGACAAAATCCATTGAAAATAGTTTACTTGCACATAGTAAAATCCCTGAGCTCCTATCAAAACAAATAGAACTATTCCCCTCAAATTATTCTTTAGAGAACTATGGAAGAATGTTTAGAAATGCTGTTCAATCCAATGAAGGGACATTAGGTGCTGGTGTTTATTTTGAACCGTATAAATACAAAACTGATCTTAAGTATTTTTCTATTTATGTCTATTGGGACAATGATAAACTTAAAGCAACACAGGCATATAGTGATCCAAGTTATAATTATCCTTCCCAAGAGTGGTATAAGATGGTAACAAATACAGATAAAAAAGTGGTATTTTCAAATCCATATTATGATGACGAATCAAATATAACTATGGTTACAACCTCCGCCCCGTTTTATGATAACCAGCATAATCTTCTTGGTGTGACAACGGCAGATATAAATTTGAGTCAGATACAGAAAATGATTGAAGAAATTACGGTCGAAAAAAGCGGGCATGCCATTTTGATTGATGGGGAAGGCACATATATTGCAGCTTCAGAAATAGGAAAAGTAATGAAAGTAAAGATAAATAATGATCCTAATCCAACGCTTGCCTCATTTGCAAATGAAATTATGGAAGGATCGAGTGGAGTACTTCATTTTAAAGATAATGCGGATGACCAATCATTATTTTTCAAGAAAGTCCCGAATACAACTTGGACTTTGGCTCTTGTAGTGCCTGATAAAGAATTGTATTCTTCCGTATCATCAATATTGATGAAACAAATCATTGTTAGTTTAGTAGGTATTTTGTTAATTATAACGGTTATTTTATTATACAGCAGGTGGATTGTAAGAAATTTAAACAAATTAAATGATGTGGCTCAATCTGTAGCAAATGGTGATCTTAGCTTAACGTTAGAAGCGAAAACACAAGATGAATTTGGCCAATTGACAAGAGTGATGAATCAAATGCAGGAAAATCTAAGGGGGATGATAAGTAAAATTTCCAATGCTTCAGAAATCATTAGTCGAAATAGCGGAGAGATATTACAATCTGCTAATGAAGTAAAAGCAGGATCAGGGCATGTAACTGTATCTATGCAGGAATTGGCAATGGGATCTGAAAAACTGGCAAATAATACGATTAATCTGGTAACGATAATGGATACATTTACTACAAAAGTTCAAGAAACGAATGAAAATGGTGATGAAGTAAAGATGTCATCTCGTGAGGTTCTCCAAATGACAAATGAAGGTAAAAGACTAATGGAAACTTCAAGTCAACAAATGATGAAAATTGACGAAATAGTACAGGAAGCGGTCCTGAAAATGGAAAAATTGGATAGTCATTCACAAGAAATATCTAATCTTATCATTATCATAAAAGATATAGCTGATAAAACAAACCTATTAGCATTGAACGCGGCTATAGAAGCTGCAAGAGTAGGAGAACACGGAAAGGGTTTTGCAGTTGTAGCGGATGAAGTGAGAAAGCTTGCTGAACAAGTGGCAACTTCAATAGAGGGTATCACTGGAT
>JAEWMK010000309.1 GCA_023457235.1 Bacillota bacterium | reverse complement strand
AATTGCGTTAGCAATTCTTAGTTGACTTATCGTAGGGAGGAGACCTGAAGTTTGCTAGGCGATAGGCGCTGGAGCTGGACAATGAAAAGCGGAAACGATAATGGAAGCATACGATTTTTAAATCGTATGCTTTTTTTGCGTGGATGAATTGACCTGTTTTGTTCATACTAAATTTGAGGTAGAAAATTTGGTCAAAAGGAGCGTTTGTATGCTTACTCCTAATGAGCTTTCATCAATTAAAGCAGAATTAATAAATCGAAAAGAAGAAATAACAAGAGATTTGGAAGCAACCGATTATTTTGATATAAAACGTGCTCATGAGACTGACTCAGTTGGTGAGCTTTCCCGATATGACAACCACCCAGCTGATACTGCGACAGACCTTTATGAACGCGAGAAAGATATTGCCCTTGTTGAGCATGCCGAAAAAGAAATAAAAGATATAAACCATGCGCTAGAAAATATGGAAAATGGAACGTATGGAAAATGCGAGCAGTGCGGAAAAGAAATTCCTGTCGATCGACTAAAAGCCTTGCCTACGGCAACACATTGTATAGAACATACCCCTGACAAATTGGAATCACATCAGCGTCCGGTTGAAGAAAAAATATTAATGCCAGCCTATGGAAAATTTGAATATGATGAAAGAGATGCCAACTTTTATGATGCAGAAGATGCGTGGCAGGACGTACAAAGATATGGAACTTCCGAAACTCCATCCGATTTTTTTGATCAAAGCATGTTAGATTATAACGACATGTATGTGGAAGAGGATGAAATTGTCGGCTATGTTGAAGATATTGAAAGCTTTGTAGCAACCGATATTACCGGAAATAATATACAAATTTTTCCTAATGCAACCCATCAATTATATGAGGAGCAGCTTGATTCAGAGGATGTTATGTCAGTAACAGGTAATTTAGGTGCAGCTGAATTAGAGCCTTTTGAAGATCTAGAATGAATATTGGATAGGACTGTTTCAATGTATATTGAGCAACCACACGTGATTGGACAAATCCACTGTGTAATGCGTATATATTTGGAACAGTCCTTTTTAAAGAATATTTATTTTGTGTGGGAAATCTTGTATAAAACACATGCTATAATGATATTGATACATATAAAAGGAGGAACAGGCATGAATTCACACGAAATCGAATATAAGCTTTATGGCGACGATATGCAATTTGTAGAAATTGAGTTGGATCCAGGTGAAAGTACAATTGCCGAAGCCGGGGCGATGATGATGCAAGAGGACGGCATCGAAATGGAAACTATTTTTGGTGATGGAGCCTCTTCAAACAAAGGCTTATTCGGTAAATTACTAGGTGCAGGTAAACGAATTCTGACAGGCGAAAGCTTATTCATGACCGTGTTTACAAATCAAAGCCCTGCCATTAAGCATGTTTCTTTTGCTGCTCCATATCCCGGTAAGATTATTCCTATGGATTTAAGTGAGCTTGGTGGAAAGGTGATTTGTCAAAAGGATGCATTTTTATGTGCTGCTAAAGGGGTTGCAGTTGGGATTGAATTTCAACGCAAACTTGGTGCCGGCTTTTTCGGTGGAGAAGGTTTTATTATGCAGAAGCTAGAAGGCGACGGCTTAGCTTTCCTCCATGCCGGTGGGACAATTTATAAGAGAGAGCTACAACCTGGTGAACGATTAAAAATAGATACTGGCTGTTTAGTTGCGATGACTAGGGATATTGATTATAACATCGAATATGTTGGTAAAATAAAAACTGCATTCTTTGGCGGTGAAGGATTGTTTTTTGCGACTGTTCAAGGACCGGGTACAGTTTGGATCCAATCGTTGCCATTTAGCCGCTTAGCAGACCGAATTTTTGCATCAGCTCCAAGCGCTGGTGGACAAAGCCGTGGTGAAGGCAGCATCCTCGGAGGTATCGCTAATATATTTGATGGTGATGATTGATTACGATTGATTGGCATAGCCACCTATATCAAAAAACAGTACTGATCAGACCTGGATCATGTATAACAGTGCTGTTTTTTGTAAGTGGCTGAAATTATGAACAAAATCCCATCTTCATTAATATGAGATGGGACGAAGTGAGTAATATTTTAGTCTATAGGAACATAGCAGCAATAAGACCAAAAATAAAGAGCGGGATATTGTAGTGCAAGAATGTCGGTACACATGTATCCCAAATGTGATGATGTTTTCCATCAGCGTTAAGACCTGCTGTTGGACCAAGTGTACTGTCAGATGCTGGTGAACCTGCATCGCCCAATGCACCTGCTGTTCCGATTAATGCCGCTGTTGCTAATGGTGAGAATCCCACAGCAGCACATAATGGTACATAGATGGCAGCAATAATTGGGATTGTACCAAATGAAGAACCAATTCCCATCGTAATCACTAAACCAACCGTAAGGAGTACAAACGCAATAAGAAGTTTATTGTCGCCAAGAATAGCTGAAGTGGACGAAACGAGAGCGTCTACTGCACCTGTTTCTTTTAAAATAGTTGCATAACCGGAAGCGATAAGCATTACAAAAGCTATCATTCCCATCATTTTAATCCCTTCATTAACAACCTCATCGCCTCTTGTGAACGATACAACTCGGAAAGCAAATAACAGAATCATACCGGTTAATGCTCCAAGGACTAGGGAATCAGTGGTTAATTGAACGGCTAGCGCTCCAATAATTGAAATAATTGTAAATAGATGTTTACTTGAGAATTTTACATCCTCTAACGTTGTTGCAGCCACTTCATTATTGATATTCTCAATTCCTATTATTGCAGTAGTTGGCTCGCGATCTTTACGATAAGTAATAAATACGGCAATTAATAAACCGACGATCATCCCGATACCTGGTATTAACATTGCAAGCGGCATTTGGCTAACCGCTATTTCCATTCCATTGGCAGTCATTTCGTCAGCAATGATTCCATGGAAAATAAGACCGAAACCTGCCGGAATCATAATGTAAGGGGCTTTTAAGCCAAAGGTTAATGCTGATGCTACACCGCGGCGATCAATTTTCATCTTATCAAAAAGATGTAGTAGCGGCGGGATAAGGATTGGGATAAAAGCAATATGAATTGGAACCGCATTTTGTGATAAAGAAGCCACCCCAGCAATTGTAAGTAACATTATGCCTCGTTTTCCCTTTATTACATTAACTAAACGTTTCACCAAGAATCCTGTAATTCCTGAATAACCAATCATAACTGCAAATCCACCAAGTAAAATATAACTTAACGCAGTATTAGCTTGTCCACCCATACCGGAAATCATTAAATTAACCGTTTCAGTAATTGATAATGAGGCCGTTAAACCTGCGGTAATAGCTGCAAATAAGATTGCTAGTAAAACATTCACTCTGCACAAACACAATATACAAACAACAAGTACGGAAATTACTACTGGATTTAAAATTAACATAAAAAACCTCCTTTAATAACTATATTTAGGCCCTTAATTGGCAAACGCTTACAAAAGTGTCATAATGGTACTCTGGGCATCATTGACACCCAGAGTCAATTATGATGTTTTTTCTATTAATTTACCCCTTGCAAACTCAATTCATCTTTTTCAATATCACTATTTTCGAAATTGAACCAGTTGTCTTCTTTTAACCATTTCGCCGCCTTTTCGATATCCTTCGAAAATACACGGTCCTTTTCAATGAACGGAACATACTCTCTACCTTTTTCAAGAGTGATCTGTGTTAAGTTTGCCATTTTATCTCTTCCACGAATGTCAACAGCTTGCATAGCACAAATCGCTTCAATCGCGAGTACATTTCGTACATTTTGGATGATCATATGGGCATGACGTGCACCGATTGTTCCCATACTTACATGGTCTTCTTGGTTTGCTGATGATGGAATTGAATCCACACTAGCAGGATGAGCCAATGTTTTATTTTCTGATACAAGGGCGGCTGCAACGTATTGCATAATCATTGCCCCAGATTGAACACCAGGTTCTGGGCTTAAAAATGGCGGTAAATCATTTAATTGTGGATTCACCAGACGTTCAATACGGCGTTCAGAAATGTTCGCAAATTCTGCCATAGCTATTCCCAAAAAGTCCATTGCTAACGCAATCGGTTGACCATGGAAATTTCCACCGGAAATTACTTTTTCCCCGTTTTCAAAGATTAATGGATTATCTGTTGCCGCGTTCATTTCAATTTGAAGCTTTTCTTTAACATAGTTTAAAGTTTGCCATGATGCTCCATGTACTTGCGGAATGCATCTTAATGAATAAGCATCTTGGACGCGAAGCTCTCCTTGTCTTGTCGTTAACTGACTTCCGTTAAGGTAAGTTCGGATACGATGAGCGACATCCACTTGTTCTTGATAACCGCGTGCCAATTGAATATCTTCATCAAATGCATCAATGATTCCACGTAAACCTTCAATTGTAAGTGAGGCTATCATTTCTGATTGGTAAGCAAGTTTCTCTGCTTCAAGATAAGCGATTACCCCCATAGCTGTCATTGCTTGTGTTCCATTAATGAGAGCAAGCCCTTCTTTTGCTGTTAATGTGATTGGTTCAATTCCTTCTTTTTGAAGCGCAATTTTTGATGCCATTCTTTCACCTTTGTAAAAAACTTCTCCTTCCCCGAGTAACACAAGTGCCAAATGTGATAATGGCGCTAAATCACCACTTGCACCTAGTGATCCTTGTTGTGGAACAACTGGGTGAATTTTTGCATTTACAAGATCCAAGAGGCGCTCAACCACAACAGGGCGAACACCAGAAAACCCTTTCAACAATGCGTTAGCCCGTAAAACTAACATCGCGCGGGTTACCTTTTCAGGGAAAGGTTCTCCCACACCACAGGCATGAGACTGAATTAAATTATGTTGTAACTCTTCGACTTTCTCTTGATCTATAAAAATATCACTAAATTTCCCGAAACCTGTTGTAATTCCATAAATAATTTTCTTTTCTTTAACAATGTTTTCTACAGCTTCACGACTCTTTTTTACCTTTTCCATACTTTCATCAGAAGCTTTTACATAATCATCCTCATATATAATACGATAC
>JAEWMK010000308.1 GCA_023457235.1 Bacillota bacterium | reverse complement strand
GTACTAACTACTGTAAGCATGATGTTGTTCCCTTTAACAAAAGGAGTACCTGGGAAATTATCAGAGAACATAACGTTTGACCCGGCAATCATAAGCCCGGCATGCATGACAAGGTTTTTTGCTTCCTCAGGCAAAGGAAATTCTGGATTAGGGGGTGCATCTCCGAACGACATGATGTTTGCTTCAGAACCAAAAACTTGTCCGTAAAACTCTACTGCCTCACGACAATCTCCGTTAAAAATCATATAAACATTTAATGGCATTATTTCACTCCTAAACAAATATTTGTATATGTATTTCCATTTCTATTTTAACCAAAAGTAAAAAAATAAGACATTTTGTTAGACTTAGGTTTAAATAGTGATGTAACAAATTTCCAATTGCTAATCTTATTAATCTAATAGAAGCAGGAGGTCCGATAAAATGAAGAAAAATCAATTAGGAACTTCAGACCTATATATAAGCGAAATAGGCATTGGCTGCATGTCTCTTGGTATGGATGTTGAAAAAGGCGTTCGAATTATTCATGAAGCATTACATACAGGTGTAAATTTTTTAGATACGGCGGATCTTTATGATTTCGGTATTAACGAAGAAATTGTTGGAAAAGCAATTAATGGTCGCAGGGACGAGGTCATTGTTGCTACAAAGGTTGGTAATCGCTGGAACGAGAATAAGGATAGTTGGATTTGGGACCCATCGGCTAATTACATAAAAGCTGAGGTTAAAGAAAGCTTGCGCCGGCTTCGGACGGATTATATCGATTTGTATCAACTACATGGAGGCACAATTGACGACCCAATTGATGAAACGATAGGGGCTTTCGAGGATTTAAAAAAGGAAGGTTTGATCCGCTACTATGGAATCTCATCCATTCGACCAAATGTCATAAATGAATTTGTAAAAAAATCCAATATTGTCAGTGTCATGATGCAGTATAGCTTACTCGACCGCCGACCTGAAGAACTTTTTCCACTCCTTAAAGAAAATCAAATTAGTGTCATTGCCCGTGGTCCTTTAGCTAAAGGGTTATTAACCGAAAAAATGAAGGACAAGTCAACAGCACAAGTTATTGAAAAAGGATATCTTGATTATTCTTATGAAGAAATTGCTGGAGTTAATCGGAAAATGCAAGACCTATTGATTTCACCTCAAACAATTAATAGTGTTGCTTTACGTTACCCATTATTTGATGAGACTGTCGCATCGATCATTCCAGGTGCAAGTAGTGTTGAGCAGATCAGAGAGAATGTGCAGGAAACAACAAATAATCAAATCACAAAAGAGCAATATGATAAATTGCAAGAAATTACAAAGTCTTGTATTTACGAACAGCATCGTGTTTAGCAATACAACCAAAATTAAAGGGGTATGAATAACTTGATTCATGCCCTATCTATTTTTGCTACAGGGGAGCCTGTTAGAATCCTAATCCGGAAACTTTAGTGCTTTGCTCCTCCGTAATGTCTCAAGAAATAACTCTGAAGCCTTCGTATGAAATTCAGTATTTTTTCGTATAATCGAAAATTTGCGAATGACCGGTTTTCCATCTACTTTTAATAATCGTAAACTCCCTAATTTGACTTCTTTTTTTACAGCCCAATGGGATAGTAACGAAATACCTACACCAGCTTCAACCGATTCCTTAATAATTTGAGTGCTCCCGAACTCCATAATTTCCTTCGGAGTAAAATCGTAGCAGTTAAACATCTTCTCTGTTGCTTCTCTAGTACCTGAACCTACTTCTCGTAAAATCCACGTCTCCTCTAATAATTCACTTAAATGAATGTGTGTCATTTTTGACAAGCGATGATTGGCAGAAATAATAATAAACATATTGTCATTCGCAAGGGGTTCATTCTTTAACGTTTCTTGTTTAAAATGCCCCTCCACGATTCCAATATCTAATTGCTGATGAGCAACCATTTCTGCAATGTTATGTGTATTGGCAATCGTTATTTTTGGAATGATTAAGGGGTACTCGTTACGAAGCTGTGCGATTATATGGGGTAAAATGTATTCACCAAAAGTATAACTGGCCCCAATTGATACTTCTCCTTTACCTATGAAAACTAACTCATTCACTAACCCATTCATTTTTTGGTAGGTATGGAAAATTTCTTTGCTATGGTGATAAACAATTTCACCAGCTTTATTTAAGCGCACAAATTTATTCGTTCTTTCTAATAGTTTTGTTCCCATTCTTTGTTCTAATGCTTGAATATGCTGGCTTACTGCTGGTTGGGTCATATGTAGCTCGATGGCAGCACGGGAAAAATTTTGCACTTCAGCTACTTTCAAAAATACAAGTAATTGTTGATCCATTTTCAATCAACCTTTCGATTAATTATAAGTAAAGACTTATTGTAAATATTATAAAGATTTATTTTTCTTATGTTAAGAACTATATTAATATGAAATAACAAAGTTTCAAAGGTTTTAGGTTAGGAGTGGTAAAATGTATAAAGGTATTGGCTTTACTTTTTTAATTGCCTTATTAGGGTATGCTTTGGCTTTAATTCCGGGATTTAAGCTGATTGGACCTATGGCTTGTGCGATTATTTTAGCAGTTGTGTTTCGGCAAATATGGGGATATCCAGAGGCGTTGAGGGCTGGAATTCAATTTGCTTCCAAGAAATTATTGCGTTTTGCGATTATTTTATACGGATTGAAATTAAATATGGATGTTATTTTTCATGAAGGGCTAGGATTGCTTGCATGGGATGCGGGAACGATTATTTTTGCAATTACTGTAACGCTTTTACTGGCTAAATGGTTGAAGGCGGACACTTCGATATCTCTTTTATTAGGAGTAGGAACGGGAGTATGTGGGGCAGCTGCGATTGCGGCAGTTGCACCGATTATTAAAGCGAAGGATGAGGATACGGCAACTACCGTTGGGATCATCGCCTTAGTCGGAACTATTTTTTCGATTTGCTATACATTGTTTTTGCCTGTTTTAGATGTGACGCCCGAAAAATACGGCATTTGGTCTGGTATTAGTCTTCATGAACTTGCCCATGTTGCTTTAGCTGCAGCACCTGGTGGACAAGAAGCTTTGGCGATTGGTTTACTAGCTAAACTGGGAAGGGTGTTCTTACTCATTCCGTTATGCTTTATTCTTGTTTATTGGATGAAACGGAAAAATAATTCGGAAGCGAATGGGAAAGTGGATATTCCATGGTTTCTCTTTGGATTTATTGCAATGAGCTTTTTTGGAAGCTATGTTCTTGGTACATATATACCAGTGACAGATGCGGTGATGGGCGGAATTGCTACTGCCACAACTTTTATATTAACAACGGCAATGGTAGGGCTTGGATTAAATATTAGTCTTGCAGATGTCAAAACAAAAGCAATGCGACCTTTTGTAGCGATGTTGATTACATCTGTAGCTCTTTCACTGTTGACTTTAGTTTTGTTGTAAAAAAACCAACAAAATAGCAGATTGAGGTTTTGTTCTCAATCTGCTATTTGACCACAATAAAGTAATTTAGATTGTATATTATCACGTACTTATTTTAATTTACTTTGCATCAGTTGTTTTTCATACTCTAAATCGTTCAAAATCTCATTAATACGTTGTAGGACTTCTTTGGAGGCTTCTTCTAGATTGGATAAGTGTTCTTCTGCTTGTACCACATCTTTAGCTAAATATGCTTCGGCTGCTTTCCTAGCAAACTCATGGACACGGCGGTGTGGTTCATTTAACTTTTGATAGCTGGAGAAGCGTCCGCAACGCTCTTTTGTATTTTCATGGAAATACCATTTGCCTAACCGACAATGATTGTGGGATGTTACTTCATTCGGATCGATTGTTTCCAGCCCCAAGAACATATTATAGATACGCCACTTCCATAATATATGATCTGTTTTTGATAGGCTTAGTAATGCCTTTGTAGATAAAAGGATATTATTATTATTAATCATATTTTGTCTGAATGAATCGATTGTCTGACTTAATGTGTAAACAGCAGATCCCGTATTTCTTCCTAATTCTCGTACATCTTCAGACAAGTTGGAAATAGAGGCCATACGATTTGAAATTTCATCAGTAGCAGCTGCCTGTTCCTCGCATACTGCCGCTATGCTGTTCGTATTTTCATTAATTTCTTCAACGATATCAACAATCTCTGTCAATAAAGGTAAGGCTTCCTGAGCTTCCGTAGTAGCTTTTTCAATATCAACGGAAGTAGAATTTATAGAGTCTGATACTTCAGTTGAGAAGGCACGCAAATTTTGAACATTAAGATTTACTTGCTTCACGGAAGAAACTGTATTTTCAGCTAACTTCCTGACTTCATTAGCAACGACAGCAAAGCCTTTTCCATGTTCACCGGCTCGTGCAGCTTCTATCGAAGCATTTAGGGCTAGCAAATTTGTTTGGTCGGCAATCCCGTTAATTAAACCAACAATGTCTTCAATAGTAGAGACATATGCTTTTAATTGTGAGAAATTTTTTACAATGTTATCAAATGTATCACGGGTATGGACGATTTCGTCTAGGGCATTACTTATGACATGACTTCCATTTTCAGCCTTATTAACTGCAAGGGCTGTTTTTTCAGAAACATGTGTTGCAGATCTTGCAACATCGGCAATTGAAGCAGATATTTCTTCAGTTGCGGCTGATGCATTCTGTATCTCGTGATTTTGTTCTTCTAAGCTCTGAATTAAACCTTTAATGAACATAATTTCTGCATTTTTATCCATTAACTGGGCAATGCCATCAGAAACTTGCTCCACTACTTTTTCAGTGAAAACTTCAATCAATATTTGCTGATCTATGTTAATGGCTCGTTGAAGTACTTCTAATAACTGTAGGCATTTATGAGGATTTTGCCCCTTCTTAGACAATAGGTTGGTAATTAAATAAAAATTAAACTGATTGAAGGCAACGACAAGCTTGCCGATGTTATAATGATGAGTTCGAAGTTCCTCAAAAAAGGAAATAATCTTATCAACGTATTCTTCGTGCCGTTCCTCATAGAAAAAAATGTTAATATAGCGTTCAATGGACGCAGTTGAAATACTTTCAATTCTTTCAGCTTTTAACTCTTTTAAATACGTTTCGAATATTCTGACCATTTCATTAGTGCTTGATTCTAATAATGATACTATTTCCTTTAGCCTTGCTTGATCCTCGGTTGTGAAATGATTATAGGCTAACGTATCTTTAAATCGTCCTTTAACTTCAATATCCGTTCCATATTGAAGGAATTTATCAATATTGACTCTTGGTTTTAGCTTATCAAACATGTTAATCTCTCCTATTTGTAATAATATCCATCTTTCAAACTATAAGCCTATTATACTAGTAAATATTCCTCATGTTAATTAACTTTATTGCGATAAAAGTATAAAAAATGTTCCTATTGTCTTTTGTTTTACTGTTAAAATGGTTTATTATAAAATCGTTACATAAAAAGTACAAACATTTGGTTCAGTAGATGCAGTGAGCTCTAACCAAATTGAGCTATAAAAATTGTTTTCTCTGATTTTTTCTGTTAAATATATAATGAAGATTAGCTTTTATCACGGGCAAATCGCCTGTGTTTTTTTATTCGTGAAGGGAAGATCTTAAATGTCAAAAAAAATAAATAGTGCAAAACGTGTTAGTGAAAATATATCTGCCTTTAAGTGTCCGCTATGTGAAAGCGAGATGCGAGTGGTTGATCAAAAAAGTTTAATCTGCTCAAATAATCATACCTTTGATTTTGCGAAACAAGGGTATATCAATTTGATGATCCAGCAGTCAAACAGTCATTACAGCAAAGAGCTCTTTGGAGCAAGGCACAATATCATTAATGATACAGATTTATATGCCGAGATGCATAAGTCGATTTCTAACGTTATCAAAGAAAGTATAGATACGACTATAAAACCTTTTTTAATTGTCGACTTAGGTTGCGGAGAGGGGTCCCATTTACAACGGATAATAGAAGATTGTGGGAGTGATGCGATAACTGGAGTTGGGCTTGATATTGCCAAAGAAGGGATTGTTGCAGCGGCTAGGAGTTATGAAAATCCGATATGGCTTGTAGGGGACCTGGCAAAATCACCATTGGCCGATCACTCATTTCATGTCATTCTCAATATTTTATCACCATCCAACTACAAGGAATTCAAGCGAATGTTAGTTCAGGATGGTCTCGTTATAAAAGTTGTGCCTGGTCCCAACTACTTAAAAGAAATTCGAGAGGCGCTTTTTGAAAGTAGTGAGAAAAAAGAGTACAAAAATGATGATACCATATCACTTTTTAATGAACATTTTAAGTTGATACATAATGTTAAACTTAATTATACAAAAATACTTAGTAAAGAAGAACTTTATAATTTAGTGCGGATGACACCGCTTGCTTGGTCTGGGGACCAAGACAGGATTAATGTCTTTAGTAATCAAGATTCTGCAGAAATCACCGTTGATTTAGAAATTTTAGTTGGAATGAATAAGTAATCAGAAAATGGACGTGGGTCAATGGCGCAAACGAATGAACAACAACATATGGAAAAATGGAAAAAAAATATCATTATCTTTTTGAGCAGCCAAACCATCTCGCTTTTTGGCTCATCCTTGGTACAGTATGCAATATTTTGGTATATCACCTTAAACACTCAATCAGGGGTGATGATGACGATTTATATTATTTGTGGTTTTGTTCCATCCTTTCTACTTTCACCGTTTGCAGGGGTTTGGGCTGACCGTTTTAATCGAAAATTGCTAATTAATCTGGCTGATGGTTTGATTGCAGTGTCAACACTGGTGTTGGCAATATTGTTTTTATCCGGATACAAAGAAATGTGGCTCCTTTTTGCAATTTCTGCGATTAGAGCACTAGGGACAGGGATACAAACACCTGCGGTGAGTGCGATTATCCCCCAAATTGTCCCTGAAAATAAACTTACAAAGGTAAATGGTACGAATAGCAGCATTCAAGCAATTGTCATGTTGATTGCCCCAATGGTGAGCGCAACATTATTAACCGTCGCCTCGCTTGAAATGATTTTCTTTATTGATGTCATAACAGCAGCAATAGCGATCATTGTATTGCTGACGTTTTTAAATATTCCAGTTCACAAAAAAGCATTACAAAAGCAGAATGTCAGCTATTTTAGTGATTTTAAGCAAGGTTTAACGTATATTAAAAATCATCAATTTTTGGTAAAGCTATTTGTGTTTTTTATCATTTATTTTGTTCTTATTGCACCGGCGGCCTTTCTAACACCACTTCAAGTAACGCGGAGTTTTGGCGATGATTTTTGGCGGTTAACTGCAGTAGAAATTGCATTTTCTTCGGGAATGATCATCGGAGGAGGTCTCATGGCCGCATGGGGTGGTTTTCAAAATAAAATACATACAATGACGTTCGCAAGTTCTGTCATTGGAGTAAGTACAATTGCCCTCGGAATCGTCCCGAATTTTTGGGTTTATTTAGGGTTCATGGTTCTAACCGGAATAGCGATGCCGCTTTTTAACACTCCTTTGACCGTGCTTTTACAAGAGAAAATTGAAGAAGGACTACAAGGTAGAGTATTTGGAATTTACGGTATGATTTCCACATCCATGATGCCGCTTGGGATGCTTGTTTTTGGACCCATTGCTGACATGATCTTAATTGAATGGCTTCTAATTGGAACCGGGATCTTATTGTTTATCCAGGGATTTTTCCTAGTAGGCACGAAAGCATTGGTTGAAGCGGGAAAACCATTAGTAAGAAGAGCGAATTAAGGACTAGTTGAAATCCAGGGGAGGAGAAAAATGTTCAAAATACGAAACGTAATAATGGACGATTTAAAGGAAGTAGTAGATATCGAAAATCTTTGCTTTATCAAAACAGAGGCTGCCACAAAAGAAGCCTTTATTAAACGCATCCAATCTACTCCTGATAGCTTTTTTGTAGCGGAAGAAGAGAATGGGGGAATCGTCGGGATTGTGAACGGTCCGGTTATTGAAAAAGAATTCATAACAGATGACCTGTTTAGTGAAAGTAAGGAAAATCCAAAGTCGGGAGGCCATCAAAGTGTACTTGGTTTGGCTGTAGCTCCGAAATATCAACAACAGGGGATAGCATCGGCATTACTTACACATCTTGAAAAAGAAGCAAAAGCAAAGAACCGTGAAACTGTTACACTTACATGTAAAGAAAAATATGTCCCTTTATATGAAAAACTTGGCTACGTAAATCGAGGGATTTCAGAATCTCAGCATGGAGGAGTTACTTGGTATAATATGACAAAAAAGTTATAGGGGGATAAAAATGGACACGATAACCCACACTCTATTTGGTCTATCCCTATATGGCACCTTTAAAAATGAAAAAGAAACGAAGCGTTATAACCGAGCTTTGTTGGTTTCCACCATTGGTGCCAGTCAAATTCCAGATATCGATATCGTTTCACAATTATGGGATTCAGAAGGCTTATATCAAATGTGGCACCGCGGAATTACCCATTCGGTTTTCTTAACACCTGTTTGGGCTCTCACATTTTTCTTCCTAATGTGGATATTCTTTCGCGTAAAAGATAGGCGGCTATTTTGTATTTCCTGGTTGGCTGTTTTTATCCATGATACAAGCGATTTGTTCAATGCATGGGGGACCGGCTACTTAGAACCTTTTTCTAAAACTAGGATCACGTTTGGAACGATTCCCATTGTTGATTTTGTGTTTTGGATTATTATCTTGGCAGCTTTTATCATTTCTAAACGATCGACGTTGCCGACTCAAAAAATATTTCGACTGGCATGGTTTGTAATGGGTCTCCATGTCATCATCCAATCAGTCTATGGTTTTTATATTTATAGTCAGTATGATGGGAAATATGAAGAAGTCGCACTTTCAGCCGGTTTTGTCCCTTTTAACTTCACCGTCATTGGTAAAAGTGAAGAAATCGTTGATATCATTGATACTAGTTTTATTAAAGAGGACCAAATTCTTTATCATTTAAAATCTAGTGAACAGGCTGATTTAGATATGCTTTTTGAAAAGCGTCCAGAAGCTAAAACTTTATACCAGTGGGCACCGTTTGTCGTAGTTGTGGATGATGAAAAGTATTTAGGCTTATACGATCCTAGGTTTTATCGCAAGGGTCAATCGTTTTTATTTGAGTATATCGAAAAAGGCGAACTACCTTAAATATGTAAAAGGAGGCTACCCTATATAACTGGTCAGCCTCCCCATTTTTATCTAATTAAGCTTTAATTTGTTTTTCCTTTTACATGTTGTCTAAAAGATCGTTTATATGTGTCAATACTTCCTTTGAAGCTTGTTCAAGATTTACTAGATACTTTTCGGCCGTTTTTAATTGGTGAGTTATTTTTTAATGCCAACAACACGAAGTCTTTTGTAATCCGCAATCCAATTAGAATCCTTATACATAATGGATCTCAAATTTTGTTCAGTATTCATGATAATTATGTTTTTCGTTTCTTCACCAAATCCGGCAAACATACTTTCACCAAACATTTTCAGCCAATTTCTTAGTCCATTTTCACCTTCTAAATGAGTTGGCCGCTCAAAGTGATAGGCATAAATTACATCAAAACCGACTTTTTCCATTAGTGTGGTGTATTCACCAACACTTGGGAAGTACCATGGGAACAACTCTTCATCAAAGTTTAATCCCAATTGCTGAAATTGGTTTCTTACTTCGTCTGTAATCATTTGAACATTACCTTTGCCACCTAATTCAGCAACAAAGCGTCCACCTTCTTTTAAACTGCTATAAATATTTTCAAGTGCCAGCACGGGTTGTTTAATCCAATGGAAGACGGCATTTGAAAAAACAGCGTCAAACGTATTCTTGAAAGGTAAGTCAAGGGCATCATTTACATAAAATGGAATTTTCGGATATTTATTTTGCGCCTGGCTAATCATGTTCGCTGACTTATCAATCCCAACAACATGGATTCCACGATCAAACAGATTTTTTGCTAAATCACCAGTTCCACAGCCTAGATCAAGGATATGCTCATCCTTTTTTGGTGCTAATAATTCAATTACATCCGTGCCGTAGTTTGAAACAAATGAATGCTTATGATCATAAAGTGCTGCATTCCATTGATCTTTACCATTTTGAATTTTCCCCATTACTAATTCCCCCTCAATGTCATCTTTAATTGAATTATAATGGTCGTGGTATATAATGAGAATTAACAAAATTAAAGAAAATTGATAACATATCGTTATAAGAGAGGGGAATTACTGTGGAAGTGAAGTGGCTAAAAACATTTATTGTCGCTGCTCGTACAGAGAATTTCAGAAAAACATCGGAAGAGCTTTTTTTAACACAGCCTGCCGTTACAAAGCATGTACAAAGACTTGAAGAAGAGCTTCAAATTGAATTATTTCATAGAAGTGGGAAAAAGGTTCATTTGACACCAGCAGGATATCGATTTCTCAAACATGCCGAAAAGATGGTTTCAGCCTATGACGAGGGTATGAAAGACTTTCAATCATGGAAGCAAGGCTATGATCAAAAATTAATAATTGCTGTTGCGCCACAAATAGCTGCTTCTATTTTACCTTCTTTATTGAGAGATTTTATTAATCAACATCTGT
>JAEWMK010000307.1 GCA_023457235.1 Bacillota bacterium | reverse complement strand
TCACTTTTTATGTCCGAAGGTACCCCCGGTTCGGACTCAATTCACGGGATTTCACTTTTTTTGTCCGAAGTTGCCCCGGGTTCGGATTATACTCTCCAGCTTTCACTTTTTCTGTCCAAAGTAAATTTGCAGTCTTAAAATTAATAAAGGGATACGAAATCCATTCAGGTTTCGCACCCCTTTTTCGTCAATTAATTTATGAGATTCCAAACACTTTTTTTGCATTTTCTGTTGTCATCTGGGCTACTTCCTCGAAAGGTATGCCCTTCAGCTCGGCAATTTGCTCGGCAACTAATTTTACATAAGCCGGTTCATTTCTTTTGCCGCGATACGGATGCGGGGTTAAGTACGGGCAATCCGTTTCAATGAGTAGCTTCTCTAGTGGAAGTTCGGCCGCTATTTCTTTTGGCTTTTTGGCATTTTTAAAAGTAACTGGGCCGCCAAAGGAAATATAGAAGTTCATGGCAATGCATTCCTTAGCTGTTTCAAGGCTCCCGCTAAAGCAATGCATAATTCCGCCAACCTCACCCGCTTCCTCTTCTTTCAAAATATCGACAATATCCTGCGTTGCATCACGATTATGGATAACGATCGGCAATTTCAACTTTTTCGCTAAGCAAATTTGTTTACGAAAAACTTCTTTTTGAATATCCTTCGGTGATTTATCCCAATAATAATCCAAGCCCATTTCACCTAGAGCGACAACCTTAGGATGACTAGCGAGCTCTTCGATCCAACCCAAGTCCTCATCTTTCATATCAATTGCATCAACCGGATGCCAACCGATAGCAGCATAAATAAAATCATGTTGTTCGGCAATTCTAATTGCACCTTGAATGGTCTCTTTATCAAATCCGACAACGACCATGTGGGAGACACCTTCAGACAGCGCACGCTCAATAACTTCTGCTTCATCTTTGGCAAATTGCCTTGCATTTAGATGGACATGAGTATCAAATAGCATATTAAACTCCTCGTTCTTTAATAATTAAAATTCCGTTTGAATACATAGTTCAGCGTTATTATCTTTATCATATTTTGTCGCCACAATACACGTCAGGCGGAAGCTTGTGACCTCCGCCGGAACATGAAGCTTATTTTATCTTTGTACCATTTGGAATACTTGCATCGATTGTCGCAAGCTTAAGCTTTCCATCGTCCTTACCGGCAAGGATCATCCCTTGTGACAATTCACCTCGAAGTTTTACCGGTTTAAGGTTTGTTACGCAGATTACTTTTTGGCCCGTTAGCTCTTCTGGTTTGTAATATTCGGCAATACCGGAGACTACCTGGCGTTTTTCATAGCCCAAGTCTAGTTGAAGCTTTAACAGCTTGTCTGCTTTTTTGACATTTTCAGCCTGAATGACCTCGGCAACACGAAGTTCAACTTTTCCAAAGTCATCAATTGTGATTTCCTCAACCTCTGGAACAGCTTGCTCCGAACCAGCCTCATTTCCATTAGCAGCTGCAGGTTCTGCCTGCTGTGCTTGTGCTGGTGGCTGCATATCTTCTTTTATAGCTGCCACTTCTTTTTCTGTTTCTAGACGTGGGAAGATCGGCTCGCCTTTTTGTACTTTTGTACCGCTTGGTATTAAACCAAATTGATATAAACTATCCCAAGCTGTTAGCTGTTCACCGCTGATGCCTAACTGCTCCCAAATTTTCTTTGGTGCTCTTGTTAAGAACGGCTGCAGCATAATGGAAATATATCGTAATGACTCGGCTAAATGGTACATAACTGATGCTAAATGAGCTTTTTTCTCTTCATCTTTAGCAAGTGTCCATGGCTGTGTTTCATCGATATATTTGTTTGTGCGGCTAACCAGCTGCCAAATTGCTGTTAATGCGACGGAAAACTCCATTTTTTCCATTGCATTTTCAACTTTTTCGACTGTTTCTTTTGCGATATTTTCTAGTATTCCGTCGAATTCCGTTATTTGTCCGTCATACTGTGGAATTTCTCCGCCAAAATATTTATCAATCATCGCAACTGTACGATTCAATAGATTTCCTAAATCATTCGCTAAGTCAAAATTAATACGGTCTACAAAACCTTCCGGTGTGAAGACGCCATCTGATCCAAATGGAACTTCACGAAGCAGGTAATAACGGAGTGCATCTAAACCGTAACGGTCAATTAATGTAACCGGGTCGATGACATTCCCTTTTGATTTCGACATTTTTCCATCCTTCATTAATAGCCATCCATGGGCAAATACCTTCTTCGGAAGTGGCACATCTAAAGCCATTAACATAATCGGCCAATAAATGGTATGGAAACGAACGATTTCTTTACCAACCAAATGGACATCTGCAGGCCAATACTTTTGATATTTTTCATCATTGTCCGTATCATAGCCAAGAGCTGTAATATAATTTGATAACGCATCGATCCATACATAAATGACATGCTTTGGATCGCCAGGTACTTTAATACCCCAGTCAAAGGTTGTTCTTGATACGGCCAAGTCCTCTAAGCCCGGCTTAATAAAGTTGTTAATCATTTCATTTTTACGGGATTCCGGTTGGATAAATTCCGGATTTTCTTCGTAATATTGAAGCAAGCGATCAACATATTTACTCATTTTGAAAAAGTAAGACTCTTCCTTCACCTTTTCAACAGGACGACCACAGTCTGGGCAATTGCCTCCCTCGATTTGACGCTCAGTAAAGAAAGATTCACATGGTGTACAATACCATCCTTCGTACTGATCTAAATAGATGTCACCTTGTTCAACGAGCTTTGCAAATATCTTTTCAACAATTTTCTTATGTCGATCTTCTGTTGTTCTTATAAAATCATCATAAGAAATATCAAGCTTTTTCCATAAATCTTTAATTCCTGACACAATATTATCAACGAATTGCTGTGGACTAATCCCTTTTTCTTCAGCTTTTCTTTGAATTTTTTGTCCATGTTCGTCAGTGCCTGTTAAGTACATAACATCGTATCCACGCAGA
>JAEWMK010000306.1 GCA_023457235.1 Bacillota bacterium | reverse complement strand
ATGTATATCATTCATACTAATTTTTCTTAAATTTGATAAATAAGACCACTGATCTTTATAGGGTTCAAAGGATTCAGATATAAAAACACTATTGCCTTGCTTTCTTGGAGCCCCTTGGAGTGGTAGGGCGATTAAGTTTCCTAAGCCACCAGGCGTCAAAAAGTCTTGGGTAGGAAACATACGGTCATATGAGTCCAATCCTACCAGATTATGATTCTTGATCGTATTTTCTAATAGTATATCACCTAATTTTCGAGCAAGTGTTGCAGGAATGGCTTGATTAAAGAAAAACCAAACATGACAACCATTCCCCGAGCGGGAGCGCTCAATAGCATAGGGTATGTTTAACTGTTTACAGCTATTGATAAACTGGCTTACATCCTCTTTCCAGGTTTTCTTATCAAAATCAACAGCTAGAAAATAGCACTTATCATCCTGCAATAATGGATAAACCCCAATCGTAATTTCCCCAATCAAATGTTTATAGATTACATCATCTGTTAATGGCACAAATGCACTATTTGGACAATTTTTGCATTTAGTTTGGCGAATATCACAAAGTGTTCGGTTCCATTTGTTATTGCAAACAGGAGAATAACCAGAACGGCCATCATTCGATTCCCAACGAATGGGATATACATCAGATCTTCCTTTGAAAAGACTTTTAAAAACTTCAATCCTTTTGTAAAGTTTTTTAGCCTTAATATTTTCAATCAAATTACTATCATGATAATTATATCTATATGGAATCTTGTGCTCATGTAGCAAATTTTTAAGTCTTTCATTTTCTTTTCGAAGTTTTTCACATTCTTCAAGAGCGACTTTTAATTGAAGTTCAATTTCCTGCATAATATTATCCCTCAGCAATGATAATTTTGTGTATTATTATACTAGATTTATATGCTGCATCAAAATCACGAAAAGGAGAATAGGCAATATTATGACAAAAATAAAAATTACTGATTTAAAGAAAAAGCTGAAAGAATTTGATCAAAAAGAACTTATCCAATTAGTAACTGAATTATACAAACTTAACAAAGATGTACAAGACTTTCTTTCTAGTAAATTTCTCGGGGAAGAAGCGGTAGAGGTCTTATTTGAAAGTGCGAAGAAAAAAATTAATGATGAATTCTTTCCCGATAGGGGATTTGGTAAAATGAGACTAGGAGAAGCTAGAGATGCTATAACTAATTTTAAAAAAATTACAGGTGATCAATTGAAGACCCTTGATTTAATGTTATTTTACGTTGAGATTGGTACGGAATTTACAAATACATACGGGGACATTGATGCTAGATTTTATGACAGTATGATTTCGATGTACAACAAAGTGATCAGCGAATGTGCCAAAGATGAAAAGCTATTTAAGATTTTTCATGATCGCCTTTCTTCGGTGATTGAAGATTCAAGTGGTATCGGTTGGGGATATCACGATGCATTATGGGATCTTTATTTATCTTTAGAATGGGTAGCAGATGATGAATGGGAGATAGAGGAATAAGGGAGAGAATTCAAATGGCAAAAAGTAAAGGAAGAAAGAAAAAGAAGAAGCAATCAATGGAAGATGAATTTGGATATGCTACATTTTTTTGTGTTGATTGTAACATTGAATTTGACGTAAGTTGGTATGAGATATTTGAATTGCAGGAAATGACTCATGGATACGTTAGTTTTAATTTGTGGGATGAATATATTGCTTGCCCGAAATGTGGAGAGAATGCAAATAAAAGTAATAATGAATTTACTGAACGGTCAAAATTTAATGTAGAATTTGGCCCTGAAACTGATTCTGATTTACCATTTTGAGAAGCAGCTTTTTATCAATAGAAAAGAAGAAGCAATCGAATGGTGTAAGGATCATGGGATTGACTATATATAATTTTTAACTTTTACTTAATTAATGGTACTGCAAAAATTAAATTATAAATTCAGAAAAAAGGAATTTAACTTTATTGTTAAGATTCCTTTTTTACTTTAAATTGTCTTTTCATCATATACATAATTTAAGAAGACAAAAATCATCCAAATAGACCGTATGTTTCAACATAATAAATTAATTTAGAAAGGGTGGACTATTGATGAAACGCAGAGCAGAGCCTTTCAAGATTAAGATGGTTGAGCCAATTCGATTGATTTCAAGGGAAAATCGGGAACGAGCTTTAATTGATGCTGGGTATAATCTGTTCGCAATAAAATCTGAGGATGTTTATATCGATCTATTAACGGATAGTGGAACGGGAGCGATGAGTGATAATCAATGGGCTGGGATTATGCGTGGGGATGAGGCTTATGCCGGGAGTCGAAGCTTTTACAACTTAAAGAATGCTGTTGAAGACATTTTCGGATATAAATATGTTATTCCAACCCATCAAGGTAGGGGGGCAGAGCAAGTTTTGTTCCCACTTGTCTTGAAAAAGGGACAGTATGTACTAAGCAATTGGCATTTCGATACAACCAGGGCTCATGTTAATCTAGTTGGAGGAAAAGCGATTGATGTTGTTACTGAAAAAGCTTTAGATACAACGATACCGTATGATTTTAAAGGGAATTTCGACTTAGAGAAGCTTGAAAAAGTGATACAAGAAACTGGCGCTGAAAATATTGGTATGATCATTATTACCATTACAAATAACAGTGCCGGTGGGCAACCAGTTTCCATGGAAAATATTAAAGGTGCATCTGTGATTGCAAATAAATACGGTATCTTAACTGTAATGGATGCAGCCCGCTTTGCTGAAAACGCCTATTTTATTAAAAAGCGTGAAAAGGGTTATCGAACTAAAACAATTAAAGATATTATTAAGGAAATGTTTTCTTATACTGACGCTTTTACAATGAGTGCAAAAAAAGATGCCATTGTAAATATTGGGGGATTATTAGCTTTTCGTCATAATCAAAAGTTACATGAAGAAGCACAGTCAATGGTCGTACCATTTGAAGGATTTCCTACGTACGGAGGGTTAGCTGGCCGTGATATGGAAGCGCTTGCGATTGGGCTCCGTGAAGGGATCGATGAAGATTATCTTGCATACAGAATCAACCAGGTTGAATATTTGGGGCAACGTTTAATAGCTGGCGGCATTCCTATTCAAAGTCCGACGGGTGGCCATGCCGTTTTTGTTGATGCAAAAAAATTACTGCCACATATTCCCAGTGAACAGTTTCCAGCACAAGTATTGGCTAATGAATTGTATCTTGAAGCAGGGGTCCGTGGTGTGGAAATTGGATCGTTGTTAATGGGTAGGGACTCCGAAACAGGGGAACAGCTTAATACACAGCTTGAATTTTTGCGCCTTACAATTCCACGAAGGGTCTACACTTATAATCATATGGCTGTTGTCGCTGATGGACTAATTGCTATAAAAGAAAGAGCGCATACATTAAAAGGTTTAACATTTACGTACGAACCTAAGGTTTTGCGGCACTTTACTGCCAAGCTAAAACCAGTTGATTAATTAGGGTAAATGGCATTAATGTAAGTTAGTAAACAGGAACTTCCAAAAAACAGAAGCTCCTGTTTTACTATTTATTAATATAAGAATCCAATAACCGAATAAAATCCTCATTCCCAATATCCTTAGCATGGTCATAGGCTGACATGTCTTCTTCGTCTTTTAATAACGGATCAGCTCCAGCTTCCAGCATTATTTTTCCGATATCGACATTATCGGTTAGGATAGCCGACATAAAGGGAGTCCAACCAAAATCATCTTGGAGATTAGGATCTGCTCCATTTTGTAATAACAACTCTATCATTTCCATGTCTTCATTATCTACTGCCAATAGGAGGGGACTTGCACCAAACTCGTTATACTCATTTGGATTTTCTCCGGCATTCAGCAGTTCATTTACCTTTTCAAGATTTCCCTCTGATGCTGCTTCAATTAATGGAGTGTTATTTGCAGCAAATGGAATCCCTTCGAAAAAATCCATTTTATCGAGAGCCCAAAATACAGTAAAACCAATTCCTGCAATAATCATTGGCAATAGGAAAAAGATCAAAAACATGATAGCAAGTGTTTGTTTTCCTCTTTTGATAAGGGGTACACTTGGACTCCCATACATCAAATTTTCTATTTCATGAATCCGTTTGGGAATAGGAGGGTGAGTAGATAGCAACTCCATTAATGTTACGAACATTCCTTTCTTATCATTGTATTGTTCTTGGAATGCATTAAGATTAACATTTTTATATAAACGTTTTCCTGATGCTAAAATTAATAATCCATTGATGGCATCATGAGGCTTTTCTGTATAGTAGGCTGCTATTCGATCGCATGTGTATTCCGCCATTCTAGAAAAACCAACCCCGATAAAAGGAACCCACATGGCTGGAAATATGAGAAGCGATTTTATAATATGATTTCTTTTTATATGTGCAAGCTCATGAGCGATTACATAATCAATTTCATTCCCACTTGAATCTAAAGAAATATCAACAAAGTCTGAGTATAATACAACCATGTTTTTACCAAAAAGGCCAAATACCTTCGTTGCAAAAGCATTCAGCATGCCGCCAGACTCCACTATATATACTTCTGGCACCTTCTTTAATTCCATTTTTTCACAAAGTTCTTCAACTCTTTTATACAAATCAGGGAATTGATTTTCTTTAATACGAACACCATTTACTTGAATATGGGCCATTGAAATGGCGTGAGAAAATAAAGAAACCAGCCCTAAAACGATAAAAATAATGGCTCCAACAATCGAAAGCAGTAAATTAATAGCAATCGATATACTTGTTATAATACAAAGTCCATACATTAAATTTTCATTTTTATGGACAAGTAGTGGTTTTTCCATGAATATCACTGCCCCTTTGAAAAATAACCTTTCCCAAAATTGAGAAAGGTTATTTTCTTATATTTATTCAGCTCTAATAACAATTGTTTTAGCCATATAGTCGTGTAATGCTCTTTTTGACTTTCCGGCTGCCATTAAAAAACCTATAAGCAGGATTAGAGAAGAAACTAATTTACCGATGATTTCTCTTAATGCCATTTTCCCAATTGATACACGACCACCATCCAAATTTGCTACACGAATACCAGTAATTTTCTTACCAAGTGTTTGGCCATTAAATTTAACTTGAAGCAAAACAAAATACAAAAAAGTTAAAATGATATTTATTACAGTGGTTAAAACATTCATTTCAGTTAAAGAATAATCAAGAATTAAAAAAGATAATAAAAACTGTACTAAACTTAAAATAATTGTATCGATAATAAATGCAATTAACCGAATCCAAAAACCTGCTCTATATTCCATCTAATAGCCCTCCTTTATATTTATAGTAACCAGATAAAATTGGGCTATTCTTGGATTACATATTAATGAAAGGAGATTAATAATTTTGAAAAGGCTTATTATATTTCTTTCAATTTTTTTAGTAAGTTTTCAGCCATTTTTAATTGTTTCGGCTGTATCAGTTGAAGGATCGAAGGCAGCATTTGTAAAGAATAATGATCTCTGGATTAAAGTTGATACTCATGAACAAAGGATTACCTACGGTGAGTTCATCAGATTTCCAAAATGGTCTTTTGATGGGAATTGGATTGCTTATATAAAAGGAGACAAGGAAAATGAATATTCAATACATCAAGGTGATCTTTGGGTATATCATGTAAAAACACAAAGGAAATATAAAATTTTTTCTAATGTTAGTACGAATTTTAACTGGTCACCAAATCAAAATACCCTTGGGTTTCAATCAGATGATGTTCTAACAATGGTTAACGTTCATGTATTGAACAAACCACTACGGGTTACGTCTAAAATAATTAATTTCTCATGGCTGCCCGATGGAAGCGGATTTTTAACTTCATCAAAAGCAGGTGAAGATGTTTTTTCGGACATTATTCTCTCAAAAATTTTAATTAAAAACAGCGATATGTTTGAGTCCCACCATTTTTATACAATACCTGTAGCTAAGAATGATTATTTCTATGGTACAAGTCAATTTAAGTGGTCACACGATCAACATTGGATCGCTTTTCAATTAGTTCCAACAGCATCATTGTCTGCTGATAGTAATACGATTAGTGTTCTTTCTAATGATGGCAGGATTTTTCATAAAATTGATGAAATGTTAAATTACGAAGAATGGTTTCAGTGGGCACCAAGCTATAATTCCTTAGCATTTATAAGAGGAAACAATCGACTTTCGACAATAAATAAGAAATTAACAATTAAGGATATACCTAAAAATAAAACATCTATGTACACACCATCTGGTTTTGTTGATCGAGATTTTACATGGATTTCCAATAATAAAATTCTCGTATCACGCTCAGTTGAAAGTGATTTGGTAGATGTTGCTGAAAGACCACTTCCCAGCATCTATTTAATTGATCTTCAAACTGGGAAAGAAAGAAAAATTACTTCACCAGCTGAAAATGAGGGGGATTTTCATCCTCTAAGTACCGAAAATGAAAATAAACTTATATGGATTAGAACCAATAGAGACCATGCCAGTGTTATGGTTGCAAATATGAGCGGTAAGAAACAAAGAAGATGGATTGAAAAAATCGATTTAGGTTCATGGTATTATGAACACTGGAATTGGGATGAGGTATTTAGTTTGTATCAGCCTAATATAAAGGGTTAGTATGCTAATACGAGTGTGTAAACGTAACAGTTTTTACACTCGTTTTTTATTTGAATTGCCGCGATAAACTTTTTAAATATTCAATATATTGTTATAATAATTTATAGAGAATGAATTTTTATCCTAGTAGGGGGGATTTTAGTGGAATTTTTCAAAGAATTACAGCAAATATTTCCTAAAGATCGTGTAACTACGAATGCAACTATATTAGAAAATCATAGTGTTGATGAATCTCATCATCCAGCATCACGGCCAGATGTTGTCGTTTTCCCAATCAACAGGGAAGAAGTTAGCGAGATTATGAAAATAGCAAATAAATATGAGGTGCCGGTTATTCCATTTGGGCTTGGTTCAAGCCTCGAAGGTCATGTGATTCCATATCATAGCGGTATATCCGTTGACTTTTCATTAATGAATCAAATCTTAGAGGTGCGGGAGAAAGACCTTCTTGTTAAAGTTCAGCCTGGTGTAACAAGAACGCAACTAAATAAAGAATTAAAGAAATACGGGTTGTTTTTCCCTGTTGATCCTGGAGCAGATGCAACGATTGGTGGCATGTCTGCTACGAATGCAAGCGGCACAACCTCTGTTCGATATGGAACTATGAAAGATCAGGTCCGGGATTTGGAAGTCATAACAGCAGATGGAACGATCATACATACAGGTAATCTTGCAGCAAAGTCATCATCTGGATATAACTTAAACTCGTTATTCGTGGGTTCTGAAGGCACGTTAGGCCTCTTTACCGAAATTACATTAAAGGTGTATGGTATCCCTGAATACACAATGGCGGCTAGAGCCGTATTCCCAAGTACGGAAGATGCTGTAAATGCTGTAGTGTCAATCCTTCAGGCTGGGATTCCGATTGCTCGTTCTGAGCTGGTTGATGCTCGGTCAATCCAACAGGTAAATCAATATAATGGAACATCGTATAGGGTGGCTCCTACGATTTTTCTTGAGTTTCATGGAAATGAAGCCGGACTCAACCAAGATGTCGGGTTTACGAAGGAGCTTTTTAGTGACCATGGCTGCCAGGAATTTATATTTGAGACTGATTCAAAAGCCGTTCACCAACTTTGGGAAGCTCGTCATAACCTAGCATACGCATTTATCCATGGTACTCCTGGTAAAAGAATGATGACTACCGATGTGGTAGTTCCAATATCTGAATTAGCTGGTGCGATTCATGATGCCAGACTAAAATTAAATGAATTAGGAATTGATGGAGCATTATTAGGGCATGTTGGAGATGGAAATTATCATGCAATCCTGATGATCGATAAAAATAATCCAAGTGAAGTTGAAATTGCGGATCAATTTAATAAACACATTGTTGAATATGCACTTGCCCGTGGTGGAACTTGTACAGGTGAGCACGGTGTTGGAATTGGCAAAAAGAAATATCAAAAACTTGAACATGGTGAAGCCTTTGATTTAATGTTATTAATTAAAAAAGCAATGGATCCAAAATGCTTGTTAAATCCGGACAAGATTTTTGATAAATATTAAAAGGTATTTTTTAACAGTAGCGAACTGAAAGGGTGTCGCTGCTTTTTTTTATTAAATGAATAAAGTGCGGTTTAGTTCAAGAAATATTTATATTAATCAAATAAGATTGGAATTTAATGTTAAAATAGTAATAAATGAGAATATACAACGGGGAATGAGTGGGTGGGGTACATGAACGAGTTTAACGAGATTGATATTGTAATGATCATATATGTAATTATTATGACTATAGCTACTTTTTCAAGTATTCTATATGGCTCTACTATGATTAGAAAAACCGGATTATTTCTCCCGCAAGTCCTAATTTCGGCATCTATTAATTTAGCATTAGATGTTTTTGCAATAGTAGGATGGTTTTTCTACACTTGGCGTGTAAATGAGTTTTTGTTCTTTGGAGGATTAGTATTAGGCATAGGATTATTAGTTTTGGGTGAAGTAGTTTTGATTGCAACTTTATTTGTAAAACGGAAGAAATGGCTGCAAATATATAATGATAGTTTAAAAGGTTAAATAATTTAACTATGTGGTAAGGTGGATTCAAAAGGTT